>DASXNK010000026.1 GCA_036495095.1 Candidatus Dormiibacterota bacterium
GTCGAGCGCACCGACGACGCGCTGATCGTCCGCGCCTCGGTCCCAGGGTTCGACCCCGACGAGGTGACGGTCACGGTCGACCAGGGGGTGCTGACCATCGAGGCCCAGCACCAGCAGGAGGACGAGAAGAGAGAGCAGAACTTCGTCCGCAGGGAGCGGTTCGTCGGGCGCATGTACCGCCAGATCGCGCTTCCCCAGGAGGTGAAGGGCGATCAGACTCGCGCGGAGTTCAGCAACGGCGTGCTGACCGTGACCATCCCGCTCGAGCAGAAGTCCGAGCCGAGGAGGATCCCGGTCCAGCCGGCCGGGGAGGCCGCGGCGTCACCGGCGCCCGCGTCGCAGGAGGCCGCGCCGGCCCAGGGCTGACGGGATCGTCGAGGCGGCGGCTCCCCACCTCGGGATGCCGCCGCCACGTGGTCACAGAGGAGCACGCACCATGGCACAGCTGGCGACCCAGTCCCAGGCCTCCCTGCCGCCCGCCGGGACCTGGGCGATCGACCCCTCGCATTCCTCGATCGAATTCTCGGTGCGCCATCTGATGGCGGCGAGGGTCCGCGGGCACTTCACCCGGTTCTCGGGCACGGTGGTGGTGGGGGAGACCCTCGAGGAGTCCTCGGTCGCCGCGGAGATCGACGCCGCGAGCATCGACACCCGCTCGCCGGACCGCGACGCGCACCTGCGCTCCGCCGACTTCCTCGACGTCGAGCACCACCCCACGCTCACCTTCCGGAGCACCGCGCTGCGCCACGCCGGCGGTCAGGAGTGGCGCATCGACGGGGAGCTCACCATCCGCGGGATCACCCGGCCGGTGACCCTCGACGCGACGTACCACGGCAGCATGCGCGATCCCTGGGGCAACGAGCGCCTCGGCGCGCACGCCACCACCACCATCGACCGCGATGAGTACGGCCTCACCTGGAACCAGCCGCTCGAGACCGGCGGCCTGCTGCTCGGAAAGAAGGTCGAGATCGAGATCGATGTCGAGGCGGTCCGCAGCTGAGGAGCGTGGCCATGGAAGAACGGCACATCGACAGCGGCCACGCCCGCCTCGGCCGTGGACGTGCGAGCGGCGCGGCGCGCGAGGTCGCGAAGCCGCGCTGGCATGAGGGCGTCGATTCCGGCGGGGCGCTGAAGGAGGGGATCGCGGTTCCCTTCGGCACCCGGCTTCGCGCCGTCGACGGCTCGGCGCTCGGCCGCATCGAGAGGATCGGAGTCGATCCCTTCGGTGCCGTCAATGCCTTCCTCACCCCCACGAGCATGTACCCCGCGGCGGCGATGCGGTCGGCGTCGGAGGCGACGCGCACCGTCGTGGTCGATCCCACCGAGCGCCGCCGCGTCGTCGTCGTCCGCGAGCTCGGACGTGCGACCAGGCTGTGGTCGACCGACGACGTGGAGTTCAGGCTGTCGGGGATCCGCCTGCCCATCGATGCCCGCCGGCCGGCGAGCGTCATCGTCCGTCCGCGTCCGTGGGGGGAGAGGCGCGAGCTCCAGTGGAGCACGGTCTTCGTCGACGGTGGCGGGCTCCCGGTGGCGATGTACTGCCGCAGGCGGCCCGGCTGATCCTGCGTCTCGATGACCACCGGCCACTGCTTGCCTCGGCCCATCCACTGTGCCAGTCTGCCGGGACGCTCAGCCGGTGCGGACGACGTACACCCCGCAGGGTGCGAGGCGGACGACGCTGCCGGCGATGCTGCCGACCACCAGGCGGCGGGGGCCGCGCACCCCCCTGCTCCCGACCACGATCAGGTCCGCGACCTCCTCCTCCGCGATCGCGAGCAGCACCTGCACCGGGTCGCCGCGCCGGGCGTGGGTGACGACGTCGACCCCGGCGGCCCGGATCGGCGCCGCCACCCTGGCCAGTGTTGCCTCGGCATCGTGCGCGGTGGTCACCTGCCAGCCCAGGTCGGAGAGGCTGTCGGGCACCGAGCGCAGATCCTCGGGAGGGCCGGCACCGCCACCGAGCCCATGGGCGCTGACGAGATGGAGGCGCGAGCCGAAGCGCGACGCCAGGGTTACCGCCTGCCGGACCGCCAGCTCCGCGGTGGCCGAGCCGTCGGTGCCGGCCAGGATCGTGCGCAGCTCTCCGCCGGACGGCCGCGACACCGCGTCGGCCCGGGCGCGGGGCTGCGCCGACGCGACCGCGTGCCGCACCGCCCCGCCGACGAAGACCAGCGAGCCGGCCGCGGTCTCGCGGAGCAGCCGGTTCAGGTCCCGGCCGATGCCGCGGCGCGCGGGCAGCTCGACCCGGAGCTCGAGATGGGGCCCATCGCGAGCCGACTCGCTGTCGCCGAGCCCGCGGATGACCCGGATCGCCCGCGGGTTGTCGGCCATCACCACGGCGCTGAAGCGCCGGACCCCCTCGTGGCGCGCCCTCCACGCGAGGCGTTCGAGCAGCACCCGTCCCAGGCCGCGCCCGTGCCACTCGTCGACCACCGCCACCGCCACCTCGGCGATCTCCGCGTCCTCGGCGGAGCGGATGTAGCGAGCGACCCCGACGGTCTGGTCGCCGTCGAGCGCGATCAGCGCCTCGTGGTCGTGATGGTCGACCTCGGTGAAGTAGGCGAGCATCGCATCGCTGATCTGGGGCATCGCGGCGAAGAAGCGCCGGTACCGCGACTCCGGACTCAGGCGGTGGAAGGTGGCGCGCAGCCCGTCCTTGTCATCCGGGTCGATCGGGCGAACCCGCACCGTCGACCCGTCGCGAAGCCGGACCGTCCGAACCCTGCGGCCTGTCATCGCCACCTCGCGGCAGGCTAGCACGGAGGCCCGGATCCGCCGCTCCGAGGTGCGCTCAGCCGGTCACTCCCGCGGCGGTCGCCGCGAGCTCGATCGGCGCCAGGTCCTCCACGTTGCAGATTCTCATGGTCACGCCGTCGGCGCCCGCGTCGATGAGCTCCTGCAGCCGCGCCGCCAGCTGGTCGGGGGTTCCCGAGATCAGCTGGCGTGCGAGCTGGTCGGCGTCGAGCCCGCGGAGCATCGGCGGGGGAGAGGCGGCCAGCGACTCCAGGCGCCGGCGCACCCCGGCGGCGGTCTCGTCGATCACCACGGTGCCGGCGTGGGCGGTCTTCACGATCTCCGCGATGTCCCGGCCCTCGGCCTCGCAGTGCTCGGCGAGCACCTCCATCTTGTGCCGCACCGTGGCCGCGTCACCGATGACGTTGCACATGTCCGCGTGGCGTGCCACCAGTCGCAGGGTGCGCCGCTCCCCGTTCCCGCCGATGAGAATCGGCACCCGTTCGCGCACCGGCCGCGGGATGTTGTGCGCACCATCGACCCGGTAGTGGCGGCCCTCGAACGAGGACGTCGGCGAGTCGAACATCGAGCGGCAGATCCGCACCGCCTCCTCGAGCCGGTCCAGCCGCTCGCCGATGGGCGGGAACTCGAAGCCGTAGGCGCGGCTCTCGTCGTCGTTCCACGCGGCGCCGATGCCGAGGATGGCACGACCTGCCGAGATGACGTCCAGGGTGGTCACGGTCTTCGCCAGGTGCGCGGGGTTGTGGTAGATGACCCCGGTCACCAGGGTCAGCAGCTGGAGGCGCTCGGTGCGCGCGGCGAGGCCGCCCAGGGTGGTGTCGGGACGTGCAGGCCGAGGAAACGCATGGTCACTCCTTGAGTCGGGGAGTCGGGCGGTCCTGGGGTCACGGTAGGACCTGGAGCGCGCTCGACGTCAAGCGACGCTGACGGTTGTGGTGCCGGCCGCCATCCGCGGCGGCGGATCGATGGGCGTTCGCGATCGGTGCGGCGCGCTCGCCGGGCTACAACCACGTCGAGGCCGATGCACACCACCCAGCCACACGACCCGCCCGCCGACGACTCCGACGGCCCGGCCCCCGAGGCCGCGGCGCCACCCTCGCCGCTCGCGGTCGTGGAGGGAACCGGCCCGCCCCGGGTGCGCCCGCGGACCAGGCCCTCGCGGCCGCTGTCGTTCGTCCCCATCCCCGAGAATGGCGCGACGGCGGCACCCGCGGCCGCCCTGCCCGGGACCGCCCGGCTCCGCTTCGTCCCGATGGACGCGTCCGGCGACGCCGAGATGGGCGCCGAGGCGACGGTGCTCCCGCTGCGGCCGGCGGGGTGGTCGGAGCGGGAGCCGGGGTGGCGGGGCCGGGCCGCGGTGGAGACCGATGCCGTCGTCACCGGAACCGCGGCAGCCGTGGCGGGGCCGGGACGGCCGGGGCGGACCCGCGTCGTGGTGGCTGGCACGATCTCGCTGATCGTGGTCCTCTGCACCACGGCGCTGCTCCGTCACCTGGTGGAGCGGCCCACCGGCGCGCCGGTTCAGCCCGCGGTCGCCTCGGCGGCGCAGGCGGCGGCGCCGGCGCCTGCCCGTGCCACCGGATCGCCGGAGGCGTCGCAGGCCACCGGGGCGGCCTCCACCCCGGCGCCGCCGCCCCCGACGGCGGCGCCCGCACCGGGCGCCGCACTCCTGTCGACCCCGGCGCCCGCCGCGCCTCGTCCCACGCCGCCGCCGGCGCCGTCGCCCCGGCCCACCCCGGCCACCCCGACCCCCAGCCCGACCGGAGCGCCCTCGGCGACGCCGGCGCCCCCGCCGCCGTCCTGGGAGTACAGCGGCAGCACCGGGGTCACCAACGCCTGCCACGGCGGCGCCGTGGAGTTCGGCGGCTGCACCTACACCATCACGGTGACGGCCGGCGGCGGCGGCACCCTGTCCGCGGTCGTCGCCGGCGACACCTCGTCCTCTCTGAAGCTGAAGATCCGCGACGCCGCCGGCCACAGCCTCGCAACCCGGTACGTCCAGCCCGGGCAGGCGTCGCTGGTCCTGGCGGTCCGGCCCGGCACCTACCGGGTGACCGTCCAGGAGCTCAGGTCGGCGACCTCGTCGTTCTCGCTGGTGGTGTCCGTCTCCTGAGGCCGCCTACATGGCGGTGGCCATCTCCCTGGCGGCGAGCGCCTCGCAGCAGGTCCCGACGATCAGACGGGTGACCACGTACGGGTCCATGTTGGCGTTGGGCCGCCGGTCCTCGATGTAGCCGCGGCCCTCGCCGGCCACCTGCCAGGGGATGCGGACCGAGGCGCCACGATCGCTGACCCCGTACGAGAACGCGTTCCACGGAGCCGTCTCGTGCTGGCCGGTGAGCCGCTCCTCGATGCCGTGGCCGTAGGACCTCACGTGCTCCAGCGGATTGGCCGCGAGCGCCTCGCAGGCGGTGATGACGGCGTCGTACGTCTCGCGCATCGAGAGGGTGCTGAAGTTGGTGTGGGCTCCGGCTCCGTTCCAGTCCCCGGGCATCGGCTTGGAGTCGATGCTGAAGACGACGCCGTGGTCCTCGGCGATGCGGTGGAGCAGCCAGCGGGCCAGCCAGAGGTGGTCGCTGACCTCGAGCGGAGCCACCGGACCGATCTGGAACTCCCACTGTCCGGGCATGACCTCGGCGTTGGTGCCGCAGATGGCGAGCCCGGCCTCGATGCAGGCGGTGGCGTGGTCCTCGCTGATCCTGCGGCCGAACGAGAGCCCTGCGCCGACGCTGCAGTAGTACGGGCCCTGCGGAGCGGGGAACCCGCCCTCGGGGAAGCCGAGCGGCCTGCCGTCCTTGAACAGCGTGTACTCCTGCTCGATGCCGAAGATCGGCTGCTGGCTCTCGTATCTGGCCACGACCTCACGCAGCAGCGCCCGGGTGTTGGTGGGATGCGGGGTCATGTCGGTGAGCAGCACCTCGCACATCACCAGGATGTTGCTCCCGCCCCGGATGGGGTCGGCGACGATGCACACCGGCTGGAGCACGCAGTCGCTCGCCCTGCCGGGAGCCTGGTTGGTGCTCGAGCCGTCGAAACCCCAGATGCCCGGCTGCGCGCCGTCGGGGAGGATCTTCATCTTCGAGCGAAGCTGTGCCGTGGGCTGGGTTCCGTCGATCCAGATGTACTCGGCTTTGTAGGTCATGACCCGAGCGTAGGAGACGGATGGGGCATCCGACACGTTCGGTGAGCATGAAGTCCCGGCCCCTCTTCCTGTGCACACGACGCGATGCAGGCCGTGCCTCGGCCAGGACCGGGTTGTCATCAATATTACGAATCAGTTAGGATCGGCCGCCCCAGGCCGCCGGCGGCACCGACGACCGCGAACCTCCCCGAGCCGGATCTGCTCTCCCGTCGCATGAGAGGGCGGTCGGTGGGCTCCCATGGCGTGCCAATGAGCCATGGTGAGCCACCGGCGCCTGCGACGGACGCAGGCCGGCTCGTTTCGCTCCGGGGACCGGCCGCCCGCTCACCTGCCTGCGTACGGTCGCGCGCGACTGCGCCGTCCCGGTCTGACGGCGGAGGCCCGTTCGCGCGGGGCCTCCGCCGCCACCGCTCAGGCCGGGAGCGACTCGCCGGTCTCGAGCAGCGTCTTGAGACCGCTGAGCACCCAGGCCCAGCCACCGCCCGCGCCCTGCTGCTCGTGGGCCCCGGCGACCAGCGACGCCATCTGCGGCGCGCCCTGGAGATCGTGGGTCACCGTCAGCCTGGTGACGCCGTCCCTGACCTCGCGGATCTCGTAGGTGAGGCGGGTGAACCCCTCCGCCGCGAGACCGGGCTCCATCAGCATGCGCCAGGTCTGGACGAGCCGGTGGGGCGGGTCCGACTCCACGACCTCGCCGTCCATACCCACCTCGGGCGCGCCCATCTCCCGCATCTCGGCGGTCGTCAGCCAGCGGTAGCCGCCGCCCGGTCGCAGGTCGAACTCCGAAGATCCGCCATAGCCGTACCGCTCCGTCCACTCGGGCTTGGTGATCGCGTCCCAGATCGCCTGCGGCGTCGCCCGGATGTACACGCGGTAGACCTGGGTGGTCACGTCCGTCTCGGTCGTCGGGGTCATGCGTTCTCCTTCTCCAGCTCGTTCTTGAGCTCGACGAGGGCCGACACGCGGCCCTCGGTGTACTTGTCGATCCACCGGTCGTGGATCAGGCGGATCGGCACCGGGTTGAGGAAGTGCAGCTTCTCCCTGCCCGACCGGCGGGCGACGACGAGGCCGGCGTCCTCGAGGAGGCGCAGGTGTTTCATGACCCCGAAGCGCGTCATCTCCAGCTCCGACTCCAGCTCCGTGAGCGTGCGGCCGTCACGCGTGAAGAGGAGGTCGAGCAGGAAGCGGCGCGTGGGGTCGGCGAGCGCCTTGAACACCCGGTCGTCGTCGGTCATGGGCTCATCATACGTGACCATATGGTCACGTGTCAAGACGTTGCCCCGCCTGCGCCGAGCTCCTCACCGGAGCGGCGCGCTCAGGCCGCCACCTCCACCGCGGCCGCCGGCACCGCCTCGATCACGGGCGGGGCGGGCAGCGTCTCGTAGCTCTCCGCGTCGAAGTGGCGCACCAGCCTGCGGAAGCGGAAGCTGAAGTCGGGCCAGAGCGTGGTGTTCCTGCCATTGCCGTCCAGATACCAGCTGGCGCAGCCGCCCGCGGTCCACACCGTGCCGGCCATGGCGCGCTGCACCCGGTCGTTGAAGGCGGCCTGTGCCGCCGGCCGCACCGCGATCGCGCCCACCGACCATGCGCGCATGTGGCGCAGCGCCTCGACCACGTATCCCGCCTGCGCCTCGGCCATCAGAACCACCGAGGTGTGGCCGAGCCCGGTGTTGGGGCCGAGCAGCAGGAACAGGTTGGGGAAGCCGGCCACCGTGGTCCCCCGGTGCGCCGCCATGCCGCCGGCCCACACCTCGGCGAGGCTGCGGCCGTCGCCGCCGCGTACCCGACCGGCGATCGGCACGTCGGTGACGTGGAACCCGGTGCCGAAGATGATGGTGTCGACGGCGCGCTCGCGCCCGTCGCGGGTGACGATCGAGTGCTCGCGCACCTCGGCGATGCCGTCGGTGACCACCTCGACGTTGTCCCGGGAGAGCGCCGGGAGGTAGTCGTCGGAGATGAGGATCCGCTTGCAGCCCGGCGCGTAGTCGGGGGTGAGCCGGGCGCGCAGCCGGGGGTCGGGGACCTGCCGCCGGAGGTGCATGCGGGCGACCGCCTCGACCACCGGCGCGAGCCGGGCGCGCACCAGCGGCAGCGCATAGAGCTCGCGTCCCCAGTAGATCGCGTTGCGCATCAGCCGCTGCGCCGCCGGCAGGCGCCGGTAGACGGCGCGCTCGGCGCCGGTGATCGGGCGCGCCGGGCGCGGCATGATCCACGGCGGGGTGCGCTGGAAGACGTGCAGGGCGCCGACCCGGGGCTGGATCCTGGGCACGAACTGGATCGCCGAGGCGCCGGTGCCGATCACCGCCACCCGCTCGCCGGCGAGGTCGTGCTCGTGGTCCCAGGTCGCGGAGTGGAAGGTCGTGCCCCGGAAGCGGTCGAGTCCGGGCAGGCGGGGGATCGACGGCTCGCTGAGCGGTCCCGCGGCGGTCACCAGCACCCGCGCCGAGAGCGGGCCCTGCGTGGTCTCGATCCGCCAGCGCTGGGTGCGCTCGTCCCACGCCGCATCCCGCATCTCGCAGTTCAGGTGGACGTGGGGGAGCACGCCCTGCTCCTCGGCGACGCCGCGCAGGTAGGCCTGGATCTCGGGCTGGGGCGAGAAGGTCGAGCTCCACTCCGGGTTGGGCGCGAAGGAGAACGAGTAGAGGTGGCTGGGCACGTCGCAGGCGCAGCCGGGGTAGGAGTTGTCGCGCCAGGTGCCGCCGACGTCGCCGCCGCGCTCGAGGACGACGAAGTCGCGGTTCCCCTCCTGGAGGAGGCGGACGGCCATCGCCAGGCCCGAGAAGCCGCCGCCCACGATGGCGACGTCGACCGCCGCGGGCAGCGGAGCCGCCTCGGCCGGGGCGGGGGAGTGCTCGACGGTGGTCATGGCCTGCGCGTCCTCCACGTTCATCCAGGTTACGCTGCTGTAGGTTACGCAAGCGTAGGCTACGGTGGTGTAACCTGTCAAGCCAGGGGAAGGCGCGTCAGCGCTCAGAGGAACGTCATGGCGATGCGGATGAGCGGCCCGGAGCGGCGGGAGCAGATCCTCGACGCGACCCGGTCGATCGTGGGCGGCCGCGGCTTCCACGCGGTCTCGATCGAGGCGGTGTCCCGGGCGGCGGGGATCACCCGGCCGATCGTGTACGAGCACTTCGAGAGCCTCGGCGGCCTGCTCAACGCCCTGGTCGTCCGCGAGAGCGCGCGGGCGCTGGCCCAGGTCTCGGCGGCGCTGCCCGCCACCCTCGGCGCTGGCGACCCCCGCGAGGAGCTGCTGGCGGCACTGCGCGGCTACCTCGACGCGGTGCGGTCCGACCCGATCACCTGGCGGCTGGTGCTGATGCCTCCCGAGGGCGCCCCGGAGCTGCTCCGCGAGCACATCGCCGCGGGCCGCGCGATGGTGGTCGCGCGGCTCGCCGAGGCGGTGCGCCCCGGGTTCGGGCCGGGGGGCGAGTCGCCCGATCCCGAGCTCACCGCCCGGATGATGTCCGCGCTCGCCGACGAGGGTGCGCGGCTGCTGCTCACCGACCCCGACCAGTACCCGGTCGAGCGCATTCTCGCGCAGACCGGCTGGATCCTCGACCAGCTCGGCGCGGGGTGACCGGCGCGTCCCCGGCTGGCATCATCGGGGGATGAGCGACCAGGAGACCCGCGTCTGCTACCTGTGCAAGAAGAGGACGCCGGCGGCGGACCGCCGCTGCGCGCACTGCGGCGCCATCCTCATCCGCCCCTCAGCAGGCGGTACCGGCGGATGAGGGCGTTCGTCGACGAGTCGTGAGAGAGCTCCGGCTCCGCCGGGCTCCGCAGCTCGTCGAGGATGCGCACCGCCAGCAGCTTGCCGAGCTCGACCCCCCACTGATCGAAGGAGTCGATCCCCCAGATGGCGCCCTGGGTGAAGACGCTGTGCTCGTAGAGGGCCACCAGCGCGCCGAGCAGCCGGGGGGTGAGGCGCTCGGCGAGCAGGACGTTGCTCGGCCGGTTCCCCTCCATGACCCGGTGCGGCACCACCCGCTCGTCTGACCCCTCGGCGCGCACCTCGTCCTCGGTCTTGCCGAACGCCAGCGCCTCGGCCTGGGCGAAGACGTTGGAGATGAGGATGTCGTGGTGCTCGCCGAGCGGGTTGAGGCTGCGCGCGAATCCGATGAGGTCGGCGGGGACCAGGGTCGTCCCCTGGTGGAGGAGCTGGTAGAAGCTGTGCTGTCCGTTGGTTCCCGGCTCGCCCCAGTACACGGCCCCGGTGTCGTAGTCGACGCGGTGGCCCTCGAGGGTGACGTGCTTCCCGTTCGACTCCATGGTGAGCTGCTGGAGGTAGGCGGGGAAGCGCTTCAGGTACTGGTCGTAGGGGAGCACCGCCGCCGTCTGGGCGCCGAAGAAGTCGCGGTACCACACCCCCAGCAGCGCCATCAGCACGGGCAGGTTCTCGCCGAGGGGCGCGGTGCGGAAGTGCTCGTCCATCTCGTGGAAGCCGGCCAGCATCTCGCGGAACCGGTCCGGACCGATCGCGATCATGGTGGACAGCCCGACCGCCGAATCCATCGAGTACCGGCCTCCGACCCAGTCCCAGAACCCGAACATGTTGGCGGTGTCGATGCCGAACGCCGCCACCCGCTCGGCGTTGGTCGACACCGCGACGAAGTGGCGTGCCACCGCGGATTCGTCGCCGAGGCGCTCGACGAGCCAGCGCCGCGCCGAGGTGGCGTTGGTCAGCGTCTCCAGGGTGCCGAAGGTCTTCGAGACGACGATGAAGAGGGTCTCCTCGGCGGCCAGGTCACGGGTCGCCTCGACCAGGTCGGTGGCGTCGACGTTGGAGACGAACCGGAAGTCGAGGTCCCGGTCGGAGTAGTGACGCAGCGCCTCGTAGGCCATCACCGGGCCGAGGTCGGAGCCGCCGATGCCGATGTTGACCACGGTGCGGATGCGGCGGCCGGTGTGCCCCGTCCAGCGGCCCGAGCGCACCGCGTCGGCGAGCTCGCTCATCCGGTCGAGGACCTGGTGCACCTCGGCGACCACGTCGACGCCGTCGACCACCAGGGTCCGGTCGCGGGGCATGCGGAGCGCGACGTGGAGCACGGCGCGGTCCTCGGACACGTTGATGTGCTCGCCGCGGAACATCATGTCGCGGTGCTCGGGCACGCCGCTCTCCTCGGCGAGCGCGACCAGGAGGCGCATGGACTCGTCGGTGACCCGGTTCTTGGAGTAGTCGAGGTGGATCCCGGCGGCGTCCGCGGTGAGCCGCTCCCCGCGCCCCGGGTCGGCGGCGAACAGGTCACGGAGGTGGCGGCCCTCGATCTCGGCGTGGTGCCGCTCGAGGGCTCTCCACGCGGCGCGCTCCCGCAGCCGGGCCAGGGTCATGGCCGGCGCTCCGTCATGCCGGCTCGGCCCCGAGCCGGCCCGCCAGCGTCGGCAGGCCCTCCCCGGCGAGCCCGACGAGCCCGGCGGGGCGGCCGGTCATGGCCAGCAGCAGCGACACCGCCGGCCCGGTCACGTCGGGCCCGGTCCCCGTCGACCACTCCTGGTCGGTGGCGCGCAGGGTGAGGCCGGCGATCCGCCTCTTGGTCCCCAGCAGCAGGTTGGAGCCCTTGTAGAAGTCGGCGCTGCGGGCCACCACCTCCGCCGGATAGGCGTGGGCGATGCCGAGCGGGCGGCGGATGTCCTCGCCGTGGAGGACGCACTCGCCGATCATCGCGTCGATCGGCCCGGGGGGATGGCTGGTGGCGCTCAGCTGCGCCCGGAAGCGGCCGAGCGCGTCGGCGCCGCTGTCCCCCCGCTCGGCGACGACCTCCCTGGCCACCATCGCGTTGAAGCGGAAGCCGGAGCCGGCGAGCCGCACGAAGAACGCCGGCGGGGTGAGCTTCGCGGTCGCCGTCATGTGGGCGAGGACGTCGCGCACCGACCACCCCGTGCAGAGCGAGGGCGTCGCCCAGCGCGACTCGGGCAGAGGCTCGAGGTCGGCGGCGAGGGCGGCGCGCTCGGCGTGGATGAGCGGCCAGGGGTCCGAGGCAGCCACTGGTGTCCTCCGATGTCAGCGAGGCGTCGAAACCGCCTGTCGCATTGTGCACGGCAGCCGGCCACCGGTGTGGTGAGTTGGCTGTCACCGGCAGTCACGTCGACAGTCAGGGCTTTGATCACCGACTCCGGGTTCACCCGTGTTGACAGCGGGTTTCCCATTGCTCGACCTCGACATTCGACCATGGTTGCGTCAGCATGGGCGCGCGCTCGCGAGCGACGAGAGGGGGCCATGAGGAGGCCGACCGTGTCCGTCGAACACATCACCATGCGTGCCCGAGCCCTGCTCGGGTGCGCCGCCACCGCCGGGCTGCTCGCCGCGGCCGGTGCACTCCTGCCGCCGGCGTCGGTGCGGGGGGCCACCGACGGGTGCAGCACCACCACCGGCACCACCACCTGCAGGTACGCGACCCCCGGAGAGCACAGCCTCGCCGTGCCCCCGGGGACGGCGGTGCTGCGCATCGGCGCGACCGGCGCGGCCGGCGCCGGCGGTGCCACGGGCGGACGGGCCGGGATGGGCGGCGCCGGCGGCGCCGGGGCGGTGGTCACCGCCGACGTCCCCGCGCCTCCGGGGGTGACCACCCTCTACGTCGAGGTCGGCGGCCCCGGCGGCGCCGGCGGGCCGGCCACCGGTCACGGCGACGGGGGCGCCCCCGGGCTGAACGGCGGCAACGGTGGCGGGAGCGGCACCGGGGGCGGCGGCGGTGGAGGAGGGGGCGGCTCCGACGTCCGCACCTGCGCGGTGGCGGCCTGCTCGTCCGCGGCGTTCGGCACCGCCGCCGATCCGCGACTGCTGGTCGCCGGTGGTGGCGGCGGTGGCGGTGGCAACGGCACCGGCGGCCGCGGCGGTGCCGGCGGCAACGGGGCCGGCGCTCCCGGACCGTCGGGCGCCGTCTACCCAGGCGGCGCCGGAACCGCCGGCACCGAGAGCGGCGGGGGCGGCGGCAGCACCGCCGGAGGCTCCGCCGGCGGGTCCGGCAGCGACGCCGGAGGGGCTGGCGCCGCCCCGGGTGGCGGCTTTGGCGGCACCTATCCGTTCGGTCAGGGCGGCGGCGGAGCCGGGGGCGGCGGTCTCTTCGGTGGCGGCGGCGGTGGCGGCAGCCAGGGCGGGAGCGGCGGCGGCGGCGGGGGCGGGTCCAGCCTCGTGCGCCCCGGCGCCAGCCGTGCCACCGCCACCGTCGGGGCCGGGGCGACGCCGGCGGTGACCATCACCTTCGCGGCGCCGGCGGTGCCCAACCCCGTCACCACGACGGCCACGACGACGGCCGGCGGGGGCGTCTCGTCGACGTCCACCACCAGCAGCGCCGTCGCCACCGCATCGGGGACCGCGGGCGGGGCGTTGTCGCCACCTGCGACCGGAACTCCGCAACCCTGGGACGGGGCGGCGCTGGTCGTCGCCGGAGCCGCGGTCGTGGTGATCGCTCTCGCCCGGCGGCGCCGGCGGTAGGGAGCGCCGCTGGGATCAGCCGCCGGCATGAGCTCGGCCCATCGGTGACAATGACGGCTCATGGAGATGGAGGGCGGGGCTGACCAGGGCGCGCCGCGGGCCGCGCTGCTGGTGGTGCCCCGGCTGCGGGGCGTCATCCACCAGTACGCGTTCTTCGCCGCGCTGCTCATCGGCGCGACCCTGATCGGGGTGGCGTCCTCGGGACGTGCCCGGACGGCGGTGGCGATCTACGCCGCCGGCCTCGCCGGCTGCCTGGGGACGAGCGCGCTGTACCACCGCGGCCACTGGTCGCCCGGGGTCCGGGCATGGCTGTGCCGCCTCGACCACTCCATGATCTTCGTCCTCATCGCCGGCACCTACACGCCGGTCTGCATGCTCGCCCTCTCCGGCACCCTGGGGACGGCGATGCTCGTCACCGTCTGGGTGGGCGCCGCGGTCGGCATCGTCATGACCCTGGTCTGGTGGCGGCCACCGGCGCTCGCCGAGGTGCTGCCCTACATCGTGCTCGGCTGGGTGGCGATCGTCGCCCTGCCCCAGCTCGGCGCCGCGCTGGGATGGCTGGCGCTGCTGCTGCTGTTCGCCGGCGGCGCCCTCTACACCGTGGGGGCGGTGATCTACGGGCTGGAGCGGCCCGACCCCTTCCCGAAGGTCTTCGGCTACCACGAGATCTTCCACTGCTTCACCATCGCCGCAGCGGGCGCTCACCTCGCGGTGGTGACGCTCCTCCTGGCGCGCGCCTGACCGGCCGGCGGCACAAGGCTATGCGGGGGCGTCCGCGGAGAGCGAGGTGAGCAGCTCGCCGAGGGGTCTGCAGAACTCGTCGTTGTCCCAGTAGTCGTGGGCGGGCAGGCCGCCGCCGCCGGCGACGCTGGCGACGTTGTCGACCCTGACGTCGCGCACCGGGATCGGCCTCCGCTCACCCGTGTCGGGGTCGTAGCTGAAGAACAGCCCGGGGGCGCCGGCGGCCAGCGGCTCGCCCAGCCGCCAGGTCGCGGGTGGTGCGAGCGGGTCGGCGATCGGGTCGCGCTCGTCGTAGAAGTTGATCCAGGGACCGCGCATCGCCCGCAGGTTGGCTCCGTCGGTGCCCCAGCCGAGCAGCTCGACGTACTTCCGCAGCGGGCTCCCCGCGGTCACCAGCGCGGCGGTGCGGTCGAAGAGCGGCGGCGGCAGCTGGGCGAGGACGTCGAACGCGAGCACGGTGCCGTTGCTGTGGCCGTTCACCACAACCCGGTCGACGTCGGCGCGGAGGAGCAGGCGGAGGAGCGCCTCCCGGACGAAGGCGCGCACCCGCTCGCGCAGCTCGTTGCGTGCGACGTAGGCGGCGACATCGTCCTCGACCTGGCGGAGGACGCCGAGCAGGCCGGTGGGGCGGGGGGGCGCGTCCGCCGGTGGGCTCCGGCGCAGCAGCCCGGGGAGGAGGTGGTGCTGGACCGGGTCCACGTCGGTGCGGACCCGCAGCGACGGCCGGGCCGACGGCGGGGCGTCGGCCTCGGTCTGGTGCCCGAAGACCGCTCCGACGTCGCGCACCGCCGTCCGCACCAGTCCGGAGATGGTCGCGTAGTGGGTGATCGAGGAGAGCCCGAGCGCGGCCACGTCGATCAGCGCCGCGGGGTCCGGGCCCTCCTCCTCGAGGTGGGAGTACACCAGCGCCACGTGGGCGACGCCCCGATCCGCTCCGGAGAGCCGCTGCCAGGCCGCCGAGGCGTCGGTGCGCCAGCGTCCGCCGTCGGTGAGCAGGCGGCCGAGTCGCACCAGCCCGGGCTCGACGGCGTGGCTCTCGGGCGGCCAGGTGCTCTGCACGTACACCGGTCCGCGATCGCGGTTGGGATCGTCGCCCAACCCCTCGCCCAGGGCGCCGCGAAGCCTCTCGTGGAGGTCGTCCGCATAGCCGGGCACCCCTGCGGCCGGCGGCTGCTGGAAGCCGATCCCGTGGATGGTGAGGAGGCAGGTGAGCGCCATCGCCGCAGGGAATCGTAGCCGCCCCGCGCCGCGATGACCGGGCCCGGCGTCAGCGGACGTCGCCGAGGAGCGCCAGCGTGGCCACGCCGGTCATCGCCGCCGATGCTCCCGGCCGGCGCCGATGAGGCGGGAGGGACCCAGCGCGGCGGCGTCGACCCCGTGGGCGGCCAGGTCGGCCGGGATCGCCTCGCCCCGGACCACCGCGGCGGCGACCCGGGCCAGCGCCGGCGCCGTCTGCAGCCCGTAGCCACCCTGTCCGGCGACCCAGTGGAAGTCCTCGGCGCCGTCGAGGTGTCCGACCACCGGTTCCCCGTCGGCGGAGAACGAGCGCAGGCCCGCCCAGGAGCGGGCGACGCTGCGGATCCCGAGGGTGGTCATCGCGTTGACGGCCTCGATCGCGCGAGCGATCTCCACCTCGTCGGGGCGGGCGTCGTGGGGCTCGACCGGGGTCGCGTCGGCGGGCGAGACCAGCACCGACTCGCCCTCGCCCCTGAAGTAGAACGACTCGTCGGCGGCGAGGGTGAAGGGCCAGCCCGCGGGCGAGGCCGCGAGGCGGCCACGGGTCAGGAAGATCGACCGGCGTCGCGGCTCGATGCCGAGCGCGGGCAGCCCGGCGAGCCGTGCGACCGGGTCGGCCCACGCGCCGGCGGCATTCACCACCGCCCCCGCGACCACTCGCGTCGAGTCCGTGTCCACCGTCCACGACGCCCCCTCGCGGCGGATGGCGTGCACCCGCCCGCCGAGCACGACCCGGCCGCCCCGGCCCCGCAGCCGCATCGCGTACGCGTGCAGCAGCCCGGCGACGTCGAGGTCGCCGGCGGTCTCGTCGATGGCCGCGCGGACGAGGATCTCGGGGCGGAGCGTGGGGG
The DNA here is from genome assembly GCA_036495095.1 of Candidatus Dormiibacterota bacterium. Lineage (NCBI taxonomy): Bacteria > Bacillati > Candidatus Dormiibacterota > Candidatus Dormiibacterota bacterium. Next base: position 16,154 of record DASXNK010000026.1, read on the forward strand.
AGAGGGCGATCGCGTCGGCCACCGGCAGGTCGCGCACCGCGCCGCCCGGCTGGGTGGCGAGGATCCGCTCCAGCGCCGGCTCGCCGCCGGCTCCGGCGACGTAGAGCGCCGCCCGGGGCGCGAGCAGCGGCCGTCCCGCCTCCTCGGACAGGGCGCCGAAGCCGGCGAGGCTTGCCGTGGTCAGCCGCCGCACCATCGTGGGTCCGTAGCTGGGCACGTAGGAGGCCGCCGACCGCCCGGTGGCGTGCAGCCCCAGCTCGGGCTCGGCCTCGATCAGCACCACGCGGCGATCCAGGGCGAGCTCGGAGGCGACGGACATCCCGGCGATGCCGCCGCCGATGACCACCACGTCGGCATGCATCGAGCCGCCCATGTCCACGAGTATGTGGGGCACCCGCCGGACCGGTGGCGGACGTCACCCCGCTGTCACGCACCAGCAGGCGCTCGACCTCAGCCGGCGCGCCGGCTGACCCGACGACCGGCGCCGAGCTCCCCGACCAGCAGCGGCGCCACCTCCTGCCAGGGCGCCACCAGCCCGATGTCGGCAGCCTCGAAGATCGGCGCCTGCGGGTCGGGGTTGACCGCGAGCACGGTGCCGGCGCCGCGGGTGCCAACGATGTGGTTGAACCTGCCGGCGACACCGAGGGCGACGTAGAGCCGCGGCGAGATGCTGAGGCCGGTGATCCCCACCTGGCGGGAGCGGGGCAGCCAGCCCCGGTCGGTGACCCGCCGGGTGGCTGCCAGCTCGGCGCCCAGCACCTCGAGCAGCGGGCGCAGCGCGGGATAGTCCTCGGGGGGCACCCCCCCGCCGACCCCGACCACCACCTCGGCGCGGGCGAGGGCGTCGGGGTCGTCGTCGTGGTGGCGGGCGGTGATCTCCACCCGGCGGCGCGGCGACGCGACGATCATGGGGTCGACCCGGGCCAGGCCGCCGTCGCGCGGGGCGAGCAGCGGCAGGCTGCCGGGGCGCACCGTCGCCATCTGGGTGCAGGAGACGGCGGTGATCGCCGCCACCAGGCTGCCCCCGAAGGCGGGCTTCCATCCCACCAGCCGGCCGTCCTCGATGTCGAGGTCGACGGCGTCGCCGACCAGCCCGGCCCCGATCCGCGCGGCGACCCGGGAGCCGACCTCGCGGCCCCACATCGTGGCGGGGAGGAGCAGCGCCCAGGGCCGGCGATCGGCGCACCATCCGGCGACGGCGGCGGCGACGTCCTCCTCGACCGCGGCGCCGGTGATCAGCACCAGCGCGTCGGCGCCCCAGCTCGCCCACTCCGGCGCCATCCCGCCGCTGCCGAGCACCACCACCTCGCCCGCCTGCTCGGCGGCGAGCCCGGCGGCGGCGCCGAGCAGCTCGCGGGTCGCCCGCGGCCGGTCGGGATCGGCGAGGACGGCGATGCAGGGGCCGCCGGGGGCGCCGGCGGACCCGGGCACGGGGGCGGCGCCGCCCCAGCCGCCGCCGGCGTCGAGTGCCCGCCGCTCCTCGAGCAGGGCCACGGCGCGGCGCACCTGCTCGCGGACGGGGCCGTCGAGGCGCACCCGCAGCCGCTCGGCGGCGAGGTGGCGCACCCGCCCCACCCGGGTCGGGCTGCCCGGTTGCCCCCACGGCCCGGGGCCGAGCGCGGCGGCGTCGAGACGCCGGATGCGCTCGGCGGCGACCTGGGCACGCAGCTCCGGCGCCACCTTGGTGGGCTCACAGAGCCGTTCCGCACAGGAGATGACCGCGGGGAGGGCGGCGGTGAGCTCGACGCTGCCGTCGTCGGTCTCGCAGCGGACCCGCAGCCCCCCACCGGCCACCTCGAGCTCGCGGACCGCGGCGAGCAGGGGCAGGTCGAGCAGCTCGGCGAGCTCGGCGGGCACCTGCCCGGTGTCGGAGTCGACCGAGCTGCGGCCGCAGACCACGAGGTCGAAGGGGCCGAGCCGCTCCAGCGCGGCCGCGAGCGCGCGCGCCGTGGCCAGGGTGTCGCTGCCGGCGAAGGCGGGATCGGTGATCAGCACGCCGCCGCCGGCGCCTCCGGCGATCGCCTCGCGGAGGCAGTCCTCGGCGGCGGGCGGTCCGAGGGTGACCACGGTGCAGCTGCCGCCGTCGCGGGCGAGGGTGATCCCGGTGGTGACCGCCCGCCGGCAGTACGGGTTCATCTCCAGCTCGAGGCCGTCGCGCACCAGCCGGCCGTCGGGTCCCAGGGCCATCGCCTCGAAGCGCGGCACCTGCTTGACCACGACGGCGACGCGAAGCCCCCCCCGGTGGCCAGCCTCGCTGTCAGGGCGCACGTCCACCACGATACCGCCCGGTCCTCAGGCCTCGCGGCGCATCCACCAGACCGTGACCGCGCATCCCAGCAGGCCGGCGGCGACCACCGCGCCGAGCGCCCAGCGGAGCAGGCCGACGCCGCCGTTGGTGTCGGCGGCGGTGGTGACGGTGAAGTCGCTGGCGAAGGGGTTCGAGTTGTGGTGGGTCTGGAGGAGCAGCGTGTTCACCTCCTGGTAGGCGGTGAAGACCGCGTCCGCGCTGGGGGCGGCGACGAGGATGCTGTCGACCGCACCCGCCCCGCCGACCAGCCCCTGGGCGGTGGTGATCGGCACCAGCGCCAGCTCGTCGGCGGTGGCCTGGGCGGCCGGCGCTCGGAGCACGCCGACCACCGTCAGCGCCGTGGCCCGGACCTCGACGGTGTGCCCGAGGGCGCCGCCCGAGGGAAAGAGCGCCTGGGCGGCGAGGCTGCCGAGCACCACGACGCGAGCGCCGGAGGTGACCTCGGCGGCGCTGAAGGAGCGGCCCTGGGCGACCTGGCGGTGGACGGTGGGCAGCCAGCCGGGGGTCGACCCGGTCAGCGTCGCGGTGACCCGGTGCTCGCCGGCCACCACCGGCTCGCTGCGCTCGACGAGCGGCGCGACCGAGCTGGCGTCGGGCACCACGGTGGGATCGGCGAGCGCGGCGGCGTCGGCCATGGTGAGGCTGCCGGGACCGCCCGAGCGGGGCAGCACGGTGACCAGGTCGGGGCCGGGGGCCGGGCCGCGGCCGGTGACCAGGAGCGCCCCTGTCGCGGCCACCGCGGCCACCGCGCAGGCGGCGGCGAGGGCGCGGGCGCGCCGCGACCCGGGCCGCGGCCGGCGCAGTGCCACCGCAGCGGGAGCCGGGGAGGCGGCGGCCGGCGCCTCGACGACCGGCGCCAGCGCCAGCGCCAGCGCCGTCGCCGGCGGGGGCGCGGGGGCGGACGGCGTCGGACCCGCCGCCGGCGGCCGCGGGCGCCGCGCCGGGCGGGGTCGCGGCGCCGCCGGGACCGGCAGGGTGCGCAGCGCCGCCGGCTCGGGGCCGGTGCCGGGATCGATGTCGGCGAGGGCGTCGCTGACCAGCTCGGCTGCCGAGGTGGGGCGGGGCCTGCGCCCGCGCACCGGTGCCCCGGGCGCGCGCGGACGCGGCGGCGTGTGTCGCTCGGTGGCCACGCCCCTATAACGCCCGGAGGACCGATTGCCTGCGCCGCCGCGAACTCGCGCGATCGGACCGAAGGGTCAGGAGGGGTAGGATCTCTTCACTCCACGACAGATGGTCGCCCCCGAGGAGCGGATGGATCCGCCTCCGCCCTGGCGGGAGGGCCCGGAAGGAAGAGAGGAGGTTCTGCATGGTGGGGAACGACCGTTCGCGCACCCCCGCGCGACTCCGTCTGGCGGCGCTGCTCCTGGCCGCACCGCTCGCCGCGATGACCACGACCGTGGTCGCCGGCGCGGCTCCGGCTCCGGCGGCGCCGGTGGCGCAGACCGCGGCGGCGCCGGCCGCTGCTGATCCCGCGGTGGTGGTCGACCGCAGCAAGGGCCGTGACAAGGGCGACAAGGGCGGCGACCGCGGCGGCGACCGCCGCGGTGGCGACCGTGGTGGCGACCGTGGTGGCGACCGCCGCTGCGGCCTGCTGGCGGCGCTGCTCCTCGGCTGCTGACCCCGACCTGAGGGGGGCCGCTCCGGCGGCCCCCCGCTCGACGGCTACCAGACGTCGCCGTCGCGCCAGTCGCAGGTGAGCTCGCCGGACAGGTCGAGGGGGGTCGTCACCGGCAGGACGAAGATGCAGCCGTCCTCCTCCGCGGTGGGCACGACCCCGGCGGGGGTGAGCGTCGACGACGGGCCCTGCCAGAGCGCCCAGCCACGCGCCGCGTAGAAGTCCGCGGCCTCGTCGGCGGCGGCCAGCGCGCCGAGGTCGTACCCGCCTCGCACCACCCGCTCCAGCGCGTCCATCATGGCCGCGCCGTGGCCGCGCCCGCGGCGGTCGGCGCGCACCCCGACGCCCTCGACGTAGCCGGTGCGCAGCGCCCGCCCGCGGTGCAGCAGCCGCCGCTGGACCACCGACGCGTGCCCGATCAGCTCGGCGCCCTCCCAGACCAGGGCGTGCACCCCGCCCAGCGAGTGCTCCCAGTCGTGGTCGGTCAGCTCGCCCTCGAAGACGGCCTGGAGCAACGCCCGGGCGGCCTCGAGGGTGGCGGCGTCCAGGTCGGCGGTGTGCGCGGTGCGAACCTCGGTCATGTGCGTCATCCTCGCAGCGCGGGACCGCCGGGACCAGGTGCGAGGAGGGAGTGGCCGTGACCGGGCAGCCGTCGTTCGCCGGCGGGGCGCGGCCGTGGCTGGCCAGCCTGGGCGGGTTGCGCGAGGTGGTCCGCCAGGAGCTGATGGCCGCGCAGCTGGGCGAGCAGCTCGGTGGGGTGGGGCGGCCGCCGCTGCGCGTGCTCGACGCCGGCTGCGGCCAGGGCACCCTGGCGCTGCGCCTCGCGGGTGGGGGCCACCGGGTCACCGGGCTCGACCCCAGCGAGGAGCTGCTGGCGCACTTCGCCGGCGCCCTGGCCGCGCAGCCCGCAGAGGTCCGCGACCGGATCACGCTGGTGCGCGGTGCCGGCGAGGACGCCCCGGCACTGGTCGGCGGGGACTTCGACGTGGTGCTCTGCCACGGCGTGCTCATGTACTGCGACGACCCGGCGCCGCTTCTGGCCGCGCTCACCGCGGTGGCCCGGCCCGGCGGGCTGGTGTCGCTGCTGGTGCGCAACGGCATGGCGATGGCGATGCGGGCCGGCCTCGGCGGCAGCTGGGCCGAGGCGCTGGACGCCTTCGACCGTCGCGACTACGTCAACCGGCTGGGGCTGCGCGCCCGCGGGCACACCCTCGAGGAGCTCGACGCCCTGATGGCCGCCCACCGCTGGGCGCGCTGCGGTTGGTACGGGGTGCGGGTGTTCACCGACCACCTCGACTCCCCCGTCCCCGACGCGGCCGAGCTGGAGCTGCTGGTGCGCGCCGAGGACCGGGCCGGGCGCCGCGACCCCTACCGGTCGGTGGCGGCCCTGCTCCACGTCCTCTACACCGGGCCGGCGAGCGGGTCGCCGTAGGAATCGGCCCCCCCGGTCGTTGTTCAGTGGGCGTGGCGCTCACCAGGAGGTCGCGTGATGCGCGAGGAGCAGACGGCGGGGCCGGTCCCGGGGATCGCCGCGCGGGTTCGTGAGCACCGCCGCCGCCAGGGGCTGACCCAGGGGCAGCTCGGCGCCCGTGTGGGCCGTTCGGCGATGTGGGTCGACCGCCTGGAGCACGCCGACCTGGAGTGGGCGGCCGGGCTGGAGCGCGGTCTGGTCGACGTCGAGGAGCTGCCCGTGCTCGCCGATCTCGCCGCCGGCCTCGGGGTGACCGTGGCCGAGCTCGCCGGCGCCCGCGCTGCCACCCCTGCCGCCGCCGCCGTCCGCCCGGCGCCCGCTGCATCCGCGCCCGTCGCGGTGCGCCGGGCCGCCCAGCGGCCGCCGCGGCCCCGCCGCCGTCCCGGAGTGCCGGTTCGCACCCTCGCCGCGGGGGCGGGGATCGGGGTCGTGGTCACCGCCGTCGCGGTGGGGCTGGGACGGGCCGGCGGGAGCGGAGACCGGCACCCGGCCGTCGCCGCGGTCGCGGTGGTCGCCCCCGCCCTCGTCACCCCGCTGGCGACGGTGGCGCCGGCCCCGGCGGCCACCGACCCGCCGGTGCCCACCGAGGCTCCCGCGCCCACGGCGGCGCCGCCCGCCCCCGCGCCCCGCACCCCGGCGCCGACCCCCCGGCCCACCGCCCGGGCGGCGGTGGTGACGGCCACGCCGTCGCCCCGGGTGCCCGGCGCCGTGGCCGTCTTCCCCTCGCAGGTGCTGATGGTGGTCCCGGCGGGCAGCCAGTCGAACCCGACGATCACCTTCACCGTCAGCAACCACGGCTCCGCGGCGCTGACCCTGGGCGCGCTGCGGCTCACCAACCCCGGCTTCCAGGGGGTGCGGGACACCTGCAGCCGCGCCTCCCTCGCCCCCGGGGGGATCTGCAACGTCACCCTCAGGGTGGCGCCGGCGGCTGCGGGGCGGTACACCGGCGCGCTGGTGGTGCCGGTGATCGACGGCACCACCTCCACGGTGCCGCTCGAGGTCGACGCCCGCTGAGGTCGCCGGCGGTGACCCGTCAGCCGAGCCGGCGGCCGAGGTCGCCGATGGCCGTGTACACGCCGAGCGCGCCCATCGCCAGGGGCACCAGGGCCACCAGCGCCAGCGACTCGACCCGGCGCAGCCGGCTGCGGATCAGGGCGGACGAGCCGCCCCGGCCGCCGGCCAGCACCAGGCCGACCAGCAGCACGAAGGTGGAGAGCAGCAGCGCCACCCCGATCCCCGACGCGGCGTCGCCGCCGATGCGCACCGCCAGCCCCAGCTCGAGGCAGAGGCTGCCGGCGAGGGCCGCGATCAGCGGCGGCAGCCCCTGGCCGAGGAAGCGCTGGCGGCGGCTGCCGAGAGCAGCGGCGAGGGCGGCGGTGCCGGCGAGCGCGAGCTCCCAGGGCTCGGTGCTCAGCGCCAGCACCGCCAGCGATCCGGCGAGTGCCGCGGACGTCCCCGCGCTCAGCCAGGCGAGCAGGCGGTGGGACGCGTCGACCCGGGTGGCGACGTCCTCCTCGCCGAGCCCGGGCTCGCGGCTGGTGACCGCGCCGCCGAGGTGGAGGGCGGCGACCAGCAGCGGCAGCTGGGCGGCGGCGCAGACCGACAGAACCGCGAGCACCGCGGCCACCTGGCCCGCCGAGGCGCCCAGCGCCAGCCCCGCGGCGACGACCACCCCGGCGGGCAGCGCGGCCACGGCGAGGGCCGCCGCCGGGCCACGCGCCGCGGGCACGGCGAGGCCGGCGAGCGCGGCCCCCGCGGCCACCCCGAGGGCGGCGCCGGCCGCGCTCCCCGCCGGCCCCCCGGGATCGAGCAGCGCCCCGGCGATGCCGCCGGCGAACCCTGCCGGCACCACCCCGCTCAGCGCCAGGAGCGCCACCCCGACAGCGCCCGCCCGGGGCGCGGCCAGGCGCGCCCCCGCGGCCGCGACCGAGGCGATGCCGAGGGCCAGGCCGACGCGCATCCCGAGGGGCAGGTCGTGCACCGCGACGGCGGTGGCGAGCAGCAGCGCCGCAGCCGCGGCGAGGGCCATGACGGTGCGCCGGGCGGTCGCCGTCCAGAGGCCGCCGCGCAGGTCGACGGCGCCGGCGACGGCGTCGACCAGGTCGGTGACGCTCGCGGGCTCGATCTCGGCCAGGGGGCGGAGATACACCATGTCGCCGTCGCCCACCCCCGCGGCGGCGAGGCCGGCGGCGAGGCTCAGCGGCGCCTCGCCGAGCCGGCTCAGCCCCCAGCCGGTGCCCAGCGCCGCCTCGGGGTCGGCGGAGACCATCCGCACCAGGTCCGGGAGCAGCTCCGCCAGGGGGACGTCGGCGGGCAGGCTCAGGTCGACCGCCGACGCCGGGCCGGCGACCGTCACGGAGAGGAAGCGCGCCGCGCTCCCCAGTGGCGCCGGCGGCGACATGCCGGTATCGTACGCGCCGCCACGGTGACCAGCAGCCTTCCCGCCGGGCCCGCAGCCGGGGCCGTCCTGCGGCGTCCCCCACGCATCCCGCCACCGCCGGTGCCGTCCGGTGAGGTCCGCCTCCCCGCGCCTCCGGCGCTGCCCCCCAGCCAGGGCGGGCCGCTGAGCTGGCTGCAGTACGCGTTTCCGGCGGTGGGCAGCCTCGGGGCGATCCTGTTCGTGCTCATCAACCCCCGCCCGCTCTTCATCGCGGGCAGCGCCCTCTTCGCGCTGTCGTCGGTGGCGATGGGAGTCGGCCTGGTCCTGCAGCAGCGCAGCAGCCACCGGCGCGGGCTCGGCGACCAGCGCCGCCGCTACCTCGAGGAGCTCGACCGCCTCCGCCGCACCGCGGTCGAGACCGCCGCCGGGCAGCGCCGCGCCGCCGCCTGGAACCATCCGGAGCCCGAACGGCTGTGGACGCTGGCCTGCAGCCGGGCACGGGTCTGGGAGCGCCGCCGCGACGACCCCGACTTCCTCGCGGTGCGGCTCGGCCGGGGCCGGCGTCCGCTGGCCACGCGGCTGCGGCTCGACGAGGGTGGAGCCGCCGCCGTCGACCCGGTCTCGCTTGCCGAGGCGCAGCGCATGGTCGCCCGCCACGGCGCCGTGGACGGCCTGCCGATCACGCTCGACCTCGCCGCCGGCGGCCTCGTCGAGGTCGGCGGCGGCGGGCCCGCTCGAGCGCTGCTCCGGGCGCTGGTGGCCCAGGTCGCGACCCTCCACGCCCCCGACGACCTGGTGATCGCGGTCTGCGCCGGCCCCGAGGCGGCCGCCTCCTGGGAGTGGGTGAAGTGGCTGCCCCACGCCCGGCACCCCGACGTGGTCGACGCCGCCGGCCCGGCTCGGCTGCTCGCCGCCGACGCCGCCACGCTGCTCGCCCTGCTCGACTCCGAGCTGGCGGGGCGGCGCCAGGCGGCGCGGGCCAGCACCGCCGGCAGCCGGCCGCCCCACCTCGTGGTGGTGGTCGACGGCGGCGGCGACCCGGAGCCGCTCTCCGCCCTCGCCGCGCTGCCCGGGGTCACGGTGCTGGTCAGCAGCCGAGGCGAGGCGCCGCCGGCGGGCGGGGGCACCCGCATCGCCATCCGGGACGGCGGCCGCCTCGAGGCGGCGACCGGCGGCGCCGAGAGCGCCACCGGCGAGGTCGACGGCGCCTCGGTGGCGGTCTGCACCGCGCTCGCTCGCCGCCTCGCCCCGCTCCGGCTCTCCGCCGCGGAGCGCTCGGCGGTGACCGCCACCGGCATCGACCTCCCCAGCCTGCTCGGGGTGGGCGACCCCGGCACCCTCGATCCCGCCTCCACCTGGGCGGCGCGGCCGGCGGAGGACCTGCTCCGCATCCCCGTCGGCCTCGGCACCGAGGGGCAGCCCGTCCTCCTCGACCTCAAGGAGTCGGCGTTCGGGGGGATGGGTCCCCACGGCCTGGTCATCGGCGCCACCGGGGCGGGGAAGAGCGAGCTTCTCCGCACCCTGGTCACCGGGCTGGCGCTCACCCATCCGCCCGACCTGCTCGGCCTGGTGCTCGTCGACTTCAAGGGCGGTGCCACCTTCGCGGACCTCGCCGGGCTGCCCCACGTCGCCGGGATGATCACCAACCTCGGCGCCGACCTCGCGCTCGTCGACCGGGTGAAGGACGCCCTCTTCGGCGAGCAGAACCGCCGCCAGGAGCTCCTCCGCCAGGCCGGCAACCTCGCCGGGATCCGCGAGTACCGGGCGCTGCGCGAGCGCCGGCCGGAGCTGGAGCCGATGCCCTACCTGCTCGTCGTCGTCGACGAGTTCGGCCAGCTGCTCGGCGCCCGCCCGGATTTCCTCGAGCTCTTCGTCTCGGTGGGCCGGCTGGGACGCAGCCTGGGGGTGCACCTCCTGCTCGCCTCCCAGCAGCTCGACGAGGGACGGCTGCGCGGGCTCGAGGGACACATCAGCTACCGGGTCTGCCTGCGCACCTTCAGCGCGGCGGAGAGCCGGATGGTGCTGGGGGTGCCCGACGCCTACGAGCTGCCCCCGCTGCCCGGGTCCGCCTACCTGAAGGTCGACACCACCGTGTTCCAGCGGTTCCGCGCCGCCCTGGTGTCCTCCCCGCTGCGCCGCCGCGCCGAGGCCGCCCCGGCACGGCGGGCCAGCCTGCTGCCCTTCACCGCGGCGCCGGTGCTCGAGCCATCGCCTGCCGGCGCGCCGCCCGCGACCGCCGGCGGCGGCGCGGCCGGCGGCGAGACCGTGATGCAGGCGGTGGTCGAGCGGCTGCGCGACGCCGCGCCGCGGGTGCACCAGGTCTGGCTGCCACCGCTCGAAGCCGTGGTCAGCCTCGACCAGGTGCTCCCCGGGGTGGCGGTCGACGGGCCCGCGGCGGCGGCGCGATGGGCGGGAGCGGGCCGGCTGGCGGTGCCGCTGGGGCTGGTCGACCGGCCGCTGGAGCAGACCCGGGGGGTGCTGAGCGTCGACCTCGCCGGGCGGGAGGGCCACCTCGCCGTGGTGGGCGCACCGCAGACCGGCAAGAGCACTCTCCTCCGCAGCCTGGTGCTCGGGCTCGGGCTCACCCATTCGCCCCGCGACCTCTGGATCCACGCCATCGACTACGGTGGCGGCGGCCTCGAGCAGCTCCTCCGGCTTCCCCACGTGGGCACGGTGTGCGGCCGCGCCGACCCCGAGCGGGTGCGCCGCACCGTCGCCCACGTCGCCGCCGTGCTCGAGGAGCGAGAGCATGTCTACCGGCTGCGGGGGATCGACTCCGCGGCCACCCTGCGGGCCTCCCGCACCTCCGGGCAGCTGCCCCCCGAGCTCGCCGCCGACGTGGTGCTCCTGGTCGATGGCTGGGCGGCGCTGCGCCAGGACCACGAGGACCTGGAGCAGCTGCTCGTCGACATCGCCGGCCGCGGCCTCGGCTACGGGGTCCACCTCGTGCTCAGCGCCGGCCGCTGGGCGGACATCCGCAGCACCCTCCGCGACAGCATCGGCGGCCGTCTCGAGCTCCGCCTCAACGACCCCGCCGAGTCGATGGTGGACCGGCGCGCCGGGGCCGCCCTTCCCGCCGGGGTCCCGGGCCGGGGCCTGGCGGTGGACCGGCACCTCTTCCAGGTCGCGCTGCCTCGGCTCGACGGCCGCCCCGAGCGCGACGGGCTGGCGGCCGCCACCGAGGCCGCGGTGGCCGCGGCGGCGGAGCTGTGGCAGGGTGCCGGCGCCGCCGTGCCGATTCGCGTCCTCCCCGCGCTGCTCACCACCGACGCCCTGCCCCGGCCCGGCGAGGATGGCGAGCCCGGGGTGCCGGTGGGCGTCGCCGAGCCCGCGCTCGCCCCGCTCCGCCTCGACCTCCTCGGCGACGAGCCCCACCTCGTCGTCTACGGCGACGGCGGCTCGGGGAAGAGCTCGCTGCTGCGCACGTACCTGGCCGGGCTGTGCGCCCGCCACCGCCCCGAGCAGGTGTCGGTGCTGCTCGTCGACTACCGGATGCGGCTGCGGGAGGTGGTGCCGCGGACCCACCTCCACGCCGACGCGGGGACCCCGGCCGCCGCCCGCGAGGCGCTGCTGCAGCTCCGCGAGCTGGCCGAGAGCCGGATGCCCTCCGGCTCGCTCGAGCCCGACACCCTCCGCCGCCGGCTTTGGTGGAGCGGGCCCGACGTGGTCGTCGTCGTCGACGACTACGACCTGGTGTCGACGCCGTCGGGCAACCCCCTGCTCCCCCTCGTCGACGTGCTCGCCCAGGGCCGTGACCTCGGCATCCACCTGGTCACCGCCCGCCGCGCCGGCGGTGCCGCCCGGGCGCTCTTCGAGCCTCCCCTGCAGCGGCTGCGCGAGCTCGGCGCGCCCGGGATCATCCTCGCCGGCGAGCGCCAGGAGGGGGCGCTGGTCGGGCCCTTCCCCGCGGCACCCCGGCCGCCCGGCCGGGGCATGTACGTGCGCCGTGGCCGCCGCCCGGCGATGCTGCAGATCGCCCTCCTGCCCGAGGACGAGCGCGAGCGGACCCTGGGGTGAGCCGGCCGGCGGCCGAGGGCTCAGAGGCGGCCGGCGACGATGGTGGCGAGCCCGACCAGCAGCCGCGGCGAGACGTCCCTCACGCTGGTGGCGATGGACACGAGATCGGCTCCCCGGGCGAGGACGACCTGGACCCCGAGGCCCCCGAGGGTCGAGCTGCGAGCGGCGTCGCCCACCCCGCTGAGAGCTGTCCCGCCGATCTGGTCGACTGCCTGCCGGGCCTCGGCGGGAGACGCCTGCACCGCGACCTGCAGGGTGAGCACCGGCACCCCGCTCTGGTCCGATGCCACCGTGTAGGTGCATCTCGAACCGGACTGAGCATCGGGCTCGGAGGCGGCGGTGATGGGACCTCGACCCAGGGCCGTCTGGACCTCGGCCGGCGACAGCAGCCGGCAGGCGTCGCCGAAGTCTCGCGCGGGCGCGACCACCCCGCCCGGCGGCGCCGAGGACGAGCCTGCGCCGGTACCGGGGGCCGGCGCCGAGCCGGCACCGCCGCAGCCCGAGAGCGCCAGCAGGACCGCGGCAGCGAGGAGCAGCCGGCGTCCCGCGTGCAGCGGGCGCGGACGCGAGGGCTCCCGCATCTGATCACTCTCCGTTGTAGACGTTGATCTCCAGCGCCACCGAGTCTCGCCCGCCGGCGGCGCCACGGGTGACCGCGCAGACCCGCCAGCGCACGGCGGTGCGTCGCAGCACCATGGTGGGAGAGATCCCGCGGGGGATCGGCAGCTCGAAGGGGATCCAGGTCGAGGACCGCGCCTCCCCATCGACCGGCACCAGGTGGCGCTCGACGATCCACTCTCTCGGGTTGCCGGAGATCGCCTCCTCGCGGCGGCGCAGCTCGATGCTGATCGGTGCCGGGGGCCGTGCGTCGGACTCGGTCACCCTCACCTGTCCGTCCAACCGCTCGCCCGGACGGGCGTGTCGCCGGCCCAGACGAAGGTCGAGCAACGGCCGGCGCGCCGCCGAGACGATCCCCTGAGCCTCGGTGCCGCGGTTCGCCGCCCGCGGGGACAGCACGGTGATCGCGAGGCGGGAACGCCGGGTCGGTGCGTCCACGCAGCGGAGGCGCGCCTGGAGCCGGTACGAGACCCGGGTGCGGCGCGCCACCCCCGACGGCGGAGCGTCGGGCGGGATCGGAAGCGAGGCCAGCTCCTCGTGATATGTCCCCGCGCCGAGGCGCCCGATCGGGTGCAGCGTCGTGGACGCCGCGGTGCTGCGCACCACCAGTGGATCGCCGTCGATCACCTCCCGGACGGTCCGGCGGAGCACGACCCGGGCGTCGCGCGGCGTCACCGCGACGGGTGCGTCGGTGCGCACCCGCACCAGCAGCCGGCCGCCGAGCTGCGGGGGCTCGACCAGCTCCAACGAGAGCCGTGGGCGGGGACGCAGTCGAAGGGCCCCGAGAACCCTCCGGGCGACGTGTCCCAGGCCCGAGGGTCGCATCGCCTCTCCTCCGGCAGCGACCAGCGGCGGTCCGATCACGGCGCCGGCTGCGCGATCGACGGGACGACGAGCACCTGGCCAGGATGGATGAGAGAGGGGTTGGCGCCCACCTGTGGGTTGGCACGGTACAGCACCTGCCAGAGGTCGCCGTCACCGTACGTCCGCTGGGCGACGTGCCACAGCGAGTCGCCCGGGCGAACCGTGTAGGTCCCACCTCCGATCACCTGAGGTGGTGGTGGCGGGGGAGCCGGCGCCGGCGGTGGCGCGCCCGGGGTGGTGACCACCGGCAGCGGCGTCGATCCCGGCGTCGCCGTCGCCGCGGAGGCGGTCCATCCGTTGGTCGCGCCGGCGAAGCTCTTGACCGGGAGCTTGAAGGTACCACTGCGCAGGTTCCTGGGCGACTGCTGCCAGGTGTTTCCCGCCACCACCTGGCGCTGGGTGACGCCGGGGTCCGCCGGGATCACCAGCCCGGACTCGTGCGGCAGGGTGGGGGCGGGAACGTGCACGCCGCCGGGTGACACCTCCCAGTCCGCCGGCCGCAGCCCGGCCAGGCCGGGGGTGCGGGAGCCCGCCACCAGCAGCCCGCGCGGACCTGGCTGTACGTCATAGGCCGGTCCGCCGGGTTTCAGAGTGACCTCCCCGGGGGTTCGGGCCGTGGCGACCAGCAGGCCGCTGGAGGTGGGGGAGAGGTCATACCCCGGGCCGCCCGGAGTGAGGCGGATGCTCGGTCCCGCGGTGACGGGGTCGGCTCCGCCGACGAGCTCGAGGGTGCGGCCGGGTGCGGGCACCTCGATCGACGGCCGAAGGCCCGTTGCCGGCGGGAACTCGGTGACCGTGGACCGGGTCGCACCGAAGCGGCCGGCGCCCCATTCGCCGAGCGCCGATGCTCCTCCAGAGATGGCTCCGCTCAGACCGACATCGAGCAGGGTGTCCGGTCCCAGGGGCTTCCCCTCGAAGGCGAGAGCGCTGAGGTCGCTGCCGAACGCGGCCGAGGCGCCGGCGGTGCCGCTGATCGCCCCGGCCGCCATGACCGGGTGCGCCTCCTGGAACGCCGAGAACCCCGGGATCCTGCCCGCGACGGGACCGGCGAGGATGAGCATGTCGGCGCCGAGCAGGGCGTGGGCGAGGTCGGCCGGGCCCCAGCCGTCCCAGAAGTCGAGATGGTTGGGGTTGTGGACCATCTTCTCGACGCCGGTGGCGACGAGGCTGATGCCGAAGTTGATCACCCACTTTCCGAAGGTGCCGCCGAGCACGGTCTCGAGGAACGCCACCAGTGCGCTCGCCTGTTCCACCTCCGCGGCCGCCGCTCCGGCGGCGGCGACGTCCGAGAAGCCCAGGGTGACGATGCTGAAGCCGATGCCGACGGCGGCGGTCACTCCCAGCGCCAGGTAGAGCTCGTGCAGCTGATCGTTGGTGCTCTTGATCTGGGCGGCGAGCTCGTCGAGCTGTCGGGCGACCGCCTCGCACTGGGCCGCGCTGTCTCCCAGCGAGGTGCCGAGGCGAGCGGCCCATCCCTGGAATGCGTCGCTCGCCCCGCCTGCCCAGGCGGCGCGCACCCCGTGCACCCGCTGCCCGAGGTCGCGCTCGGCGGCGCGCAGGTCACTCGCCACCGCTCTCCACGCGGCTGCCGCGTGCTGGAGGATCTCGGGGTGACCTCCGGGGTTCCAGAGGTTGAACTCCCGGTGGATCTTCGGGGCTGGCGGCGGGGGCGGGGGTGGGCTCGGTGGCGGGCTCAACGGTCAGCCCCTGCCGACGCCGGAATGGTCGGCGCGCTCGTAGTTGGCTGCCCCCTGGCGGAGGTTGGTGGCGGCGTCCTGCAGCAGCGTCTCCAGCTGGGCGAGGCCGCTGAGCGCGCTGGTGACCGCCTGCTGGTACTGGTTGTACACCTCGTTCGAGGGGCCGACGACGCCGAATGCCCTGTCGACCAGCCGGGCCGGACCGCCGAACCGGGCGGTGGACGAACGGACGGCCTCGGCCTGGGCTTCGAATCCGCCGGCCAGGCTGCGCAGCGCCGCGGGGTCGACGTGGAAGCCCGGATCAGTGGCCATGGCTGAGCGCGGTCTGGACCACGCCTCCCACCGCCGTCCCCAGGGCGAGCACGGTGGCCACCCCCACCCCGGCGACGAGGCGGGAGAGCGCCGGCGGGGCCATCGCCCGCGCCGCCTGCGAGCCCTCGCAGAGGGCTCCGAGGAGCCGGCGACGGCGCAACCGCCCGGCCTCGATGATGTCGTCGTCGCTCAGCATCTCAGCCCCACATCGCGGCGTTGCTCGACTCGGCGAGCTGGTAGTTGTCGTTCGCGGTGCGCACCGCGCGGGCCATCTCCCGCAGCACCAGGTTGAGATCGCCGAGGGCGCCGTCCCAGCGCTGCTGCTTCGCCTGGTAGTCGGCGGAGGCGACGCCCTCCCAGCTGGCCACCAGCGGGGCGAGGTAGGCGCGGAGGTCGGCGAGCTGCTGGTCGATCTGGTTGGCGATGGCGTCGACGTCGGCCGCCGCCTCGGCGAGCGAGCCGAAGGTCACCAGGACGTGTCCCTGGTCGGGCATGTCGTCTCTCCCTCAGAGGGCGTCAGCCGAGCCGGCCGGTGACCCCGGCGAAGCCCTGCTGGTTGTTCTCGTCGGCTCCCGCGTAGTTGCGGTGGGTCTGGAGCAGACCGTCACCGATCTCGCGGAGGACGGTGTTCAGCGCCGACGCGTCGTCGTGCCAGCGCTGCTTGAGGACCTGGAAGCTCCCCGCCGCGGCTCCCTGCCAGGTGCCGGCCAGCGGCTCGAGCCGCGCCAGGAGGGTGCTCAGCTGCCCCTGGATGGCGGCGTTCACGTCGTGGACGTGGGTGGCCGCGACCTGCATGGTGGGGAGCTCGGTGCGGAAGCGCCCGCCTCCGCCGGTGCCCTGTGTCATTCGCCGTCCTCCTGGTGCGGGGCGGATCGCCCTTCCCAATGACGCCGGGAGGGCCGCCTTCCTACGGCCTCGGGGACGGCTTCGCGCGGTCTTAAGCGCTTCTTCGCCGGCGGGTGAGGCTCACCTCCCGGAGGTGGTGAGGGTGCATGCGAGACTCCTGAGCTCAGCCGGTGGGGGACAGCAGGTCGCGGAGGGTGGCGGAGTCGGTGAGCACCGCGTCCCCGGAGAAGCGGAGACCGGCGACCGAGCGCTCCGCGGCCTCCCGGTGGCCCGCGCCGCAGGCGTCCGTGACCACCACAGGGATGTAGCCGAGGTCGGCGGCGTGCCGCACGGTCGGCTCGATGCCGATCTCCATGGCGACGCCGACGACGACCACGGTGGTGATCCCGCAGTCGCGCAGCGCGATGTCCAGCCACGTGCCCTCGAACGCGGACATCGTGATCTTGTCGAACACCGCCTCCCGGTCCAGCGGCGCCACCTCGGGCGTGATCTCCAGCCCCGGCGATCCGCGGAGGAACCAGGGCCGCACCTCGTCGACCGTCGACACCCGCTGCCAGGCCATGGCCATCCGCAACTGGGAGACGCCCATGATCTCCTTCGGCAGCGACAGGTGGCGCGAGAAGAGCACCCGGACGCCCGCCCCCCGGGCGGCCTCGAGCACCCGCAGCACCGCGGTGGTCACCGCCGCGGCGCCGGCGATCTGGCTCACCACGCCGACCTGCATGTCGTAGACGAGCAGCGCCGTCCGCGCCGGATCGCAGATCTCCTCCAGGGACTGCGGGATGCTCAGCCCGTACGCCGTCTCCACGCCCTCGCTCCTCCTCGGTGGCCGGAACCGGCCCGCCTGGGCTACGCTACGGCGACGATGTCTGAGCGTCAAGCCACTCTGTCTCAACACCAAGATATGTTCCCAGGCCCGGCGGCGACCTGCTGCGTGCCCGGCGAGGACCACGTCGCCCGGGTCCGCGCCCAGTGGGCGCGCGAGGCGCCCGGGCTCGACACCTCACCGATGGCGGTGGTGGCCCGGGTCGGCCGTGCCCATGCCTACATGGACCACGCGCTGGAGGCGACGTTCGCCCGCCACGGGCTCACCCGCGGCACCTGGGACGTGCTCGCCGCGCTGCGCCGCCAGGGTGCGCCCCACCGGCTGTCGCCGACCGAGCTGTACCGGCAGCTGATGCGCACCTCGGGTGCGATGACCCACCGCCTCGCGCAGCTGGAGCGGGCCGAGCTGATCCGGCGCGTTCCCGACCCCGACGACGGCCGCGGCCTGCTGGTCGCGCTCACCCGCCGGGGTCGCACCCTGGTCGAGTCGGTGGGGCCGGCCCACATGGCCAACGAGCGCGCGCTGCTGCGGGGGCTCACCACCGACGAGCAGGAGCAGCTGGCCGGGCTGCTCGGCAAGCTGCTGCGCAGCCTCGAGCTGGAGCGGCCCACGCCGCCGCCGCGGAGCCCCGGTGGAGGCTCCGACCCGGAGTGACGGATGCGTGGGTCGACGTGCTCGGCCGCTGGGTCGACTCCGGGGGCGCTCCCTAGTCAGAGGGCCGGGCCACCGGCTCGGCGCCGTCGCGGGGGTCGGGCTCGGCGAGGGCGTCGATCACCCAGGCGGGGAGGGGCACGCCGCCGCCGGGGTCACGGAGCGCGGAGCGCCGGCGCAGCCGGGCCCGCAGCCCGCTCCAGCGATCGGCCAGCCAGTCGCCGGCCACCGAGCCGCGCGACCGGGGGCAGCCGCGGCAGAGGCAGTGACGCGCATGCGGGCGCGCCGCAACCGTCGCCGGAGCGCGCCGGTCGCCGCCGATCTCCACCTCATCCGCTCCTCGAAGCCCGGCCCGGAGGCGCCACCGGCGCCGCGGTGGGTGCCACCGTAGCCAGCCGCCGGGTCCCGCCGGATCGTCCGCGGCGCACAACGGGCCGTGCCGGCGGCATGTCGGTCGGGGGCGCGGCGCTGCCTCATCGCTGTCCGGGCCGCCGCGTTCGTCCCGTGCACCGGCGAGGCGCCGCCGTCACATCGGTGAACGGCGGATGACGCCCTCTTCACGCGGCTTTCGACGCGTTCGCGCAGCTTGTAGGCTGCTCAGGTCGGCTTCAGGACAAGGGCAAAGCCTCCGCGAGGAGGTGACGCAAAGCCACGGGTCTCACCGAGACAGCCGGGCCACCGAATGAGGTCATTGCGGGGCCGACAGCACCAGGAGATGCTGCCGTGCCGCCGTCGATGTCCGCGCGCTCCGAGGAAGGCACGCACACTCCCCGCAGGGGTCTCGGCGCCGGCCTCGCCACCGCCGCCGCCACCGTCGCCGTGGTGACCGCCTCCCTCGCCGGTGCCGGGCCCGGCGCCACCGCCCGCCACCTGGTCGCCTCGCTCCCCGCCGCCGCGCTGGTGTCCCCTGATGCCCGCGCCGCGATGGCGGGGGAGCCGGTCGCGCCGGCTCCGACAGCCACCCCCGAGCCCGCCGCCGCGGCCGTCACCGCCGCCGCCCCGGCGGCCGCGACGGCACCGAGCGTGGCCGTCGAGGCGCTGGCCGCCTCGCGTCCCGCGCCGGTCCCGCTGTCGGCCGCCTCCGAGGTGCCGGTCAGCACGCCGCCGCCGGCGCCGCAGCTGCTCAACATGCTGGTCAGCGACGACGGCAGCCTGCGCACCGCGGTCGGCACCTACTCCGACTGCAGCGGCCGCACCCCGCTGACCCACGCCGTCGCCGCCATCGACACCTGCGTCGGCGGACCCACCTACTTCGTGGGCCACAACCCCGGCGTCTTCACCCCGCTGATGAGCATGAGCACCGGCGACGTGATCACCTGGTACGACCGCGGCGGCGCCGCCCACCGGATGCGGATCGTGAGCATCCGTGACGGCTGGGCCTCGGCCAACGGCGCGCCGGCGGCGACCCAGAGGGACGTCGTCGCCCAGCTCCAGACCTGCGAGACCTACTCGCCGACCGGCGCCTACGACCGCATCGTCGACCTGGTCGCCGCCTGACGCCGCGCTGCCGCGGTCAGCAGATCGACCGGGTGTAGCCCCCGTCGACGTTGTAGGCCACGCCGGTGATGAACCCCGCCCGCTCGGAGGCGAGGAAGATCACCAGCCCGGCGACGTCCTCCACGGTGCCGAAGCGCCCCACCGGCAGGAGCCGCGCGAAGGTGGTGAAGACCTCCTCGCGGGTGGCACCCGCGTCGGGGATGCGGGAGTCGGCGAGCCGGTCCCAGAGCGGGGTGCGGATCAGCGCCGGGCAGACTGCGTTCACCAGGATGCCGTATCCGGCGAGCTCATTGGCCATCGACTTCGAGAAGCAGAGCATCGCCGCCTTCGCCGCCTCGTAGTCGACCAGCCCGGGGATGGGGGAGTGGGCCCCGACCGCGGAGACGTTGACGATCCGGCCGCGTCCCCGGCGGCGCATGTGCGGCACCACCCCGCGGGTGAACCGCACCGCGCTGTGCAGGTTGATGTCGAGGCAGGACCGCCAGTCGTCGTCGGCGGTGTCGAGCCCGCGGCCGAACCAGGCGTCGCCGGCGTTGTTCACCAGGCAGTCGATGCGCCCGAAGTGCTCGACGGCGGCGGCCACGACCCGCTCCACACCGGCGGCGGTGGCGACGTCGGCCTCGACGCCGAGCGCGTCCACCCCGTGGGCACGCAGCTCCGTCACCGCGGTCTCCAGGCCCGCGGCACCGCGGGCGCAGATGGCGACGGCGGCACCCTCGCGGGCGAACTCCTCCGCGATCGCCCTGCCGATCCCCCGGCTCGCGGCGGTGACGAGCGCGACCGTACCTCCGAGTCCCAGGTCCATGGTGAGCTCCCCTGGTGGCCTATCCTCCGTGATGGTGAACGAGAGCTGGGCCACTCTGTGGGAGAGCGTGGCCAGCGCGCTGCCCGACCATCCCGCGCTCGTCCAGGGTGAGCGGGCGCTGCGCTGGTCCGAGCTCGACGAGCGCGCCTCGCGCCTCGCCGCGGGGCTGAGCGCGCTGGGCACCGGCCGGGGCTCCCGGGTGGCCGTGCTCCTCCACAACCGGCCCGAGTACCTGGAGACGGTGTTCGCCGCCTACAAGATCCGGGGCGCGCCGGTGAACCTCAACGTGCGCTACCGCGAGGCGGAGCTCGCCGAGGTGATCGACGACTCCGACGCCGAGGTGCTGGTCGTCGAGGGCGGGCTCGCCGGGCTCGCGGACACGGCCCGGGCTCGGTGCCCCGGGCTGCGCGCCGTCCTCCAGGTCGACGACGGCAGCCCCCGCCTCGACGGCGCCCTCGGCTACGAGGAGGTGATCGCCGGCCACCCGCCGATGCCGCGGATCGAGCGCTCCGGCGACGACGTCTTCATCCTCTACACCGGCGGCACCACCGGGCGGCCCCGGGGAGTGCTCTGGCGCCACCGCGACATCGTCGAGACCCTCTGCCTGGTGGCCTACACCCAGGCGGGCATGCCGGTGCCCGAGGACGCCGCCGCGGTGGCGGCGCGAGCGGTCGAGCTGCGGGCCGCAGGGGCGGCGCCGGTGTTCCTCGCCGCCTCGCCGCTGATGCACGGCACCGCCTTCTACCTGGCCCAGGTGCTCTGGCTGGTCGGGGGCACGGTGGTGCTGCTCGAGGGCCACGGCTTCGACGCCCACGAGATGTGGCGCGCGGTCGAGCGTCACCGGGTCACCACCACCGCGATCGTCGGCGACGTCTTCGCCCGGCGGATGGTCGCCGCGCTCGACGATGCGGCGGCGGGCGGGCGTGGCCACGACACCTCCAGCCTGCGGCGGATCCTCAGCAGCGGCGCCGCCTGGACGCCGGCGGTGAAGCAGGCGCTGCTCGACCGCACCGCGGCGGCGCTGGTCGACCAGGTCGGCTCCACCGAGGGCGGGCCGACGATGATCCACCTGATGGCCCCCGGCGCTCGGGTGGAGCACTGCCGCTGGGTGCTCGGGAGCGCCGCCCGGCTGCTCCGCGAGGACGGGTCGCTGATCGACCCGGCGAGCGGCGAGGTCGGCCTGCTCGGCTTCTCGGCGCCGCGACCGCTCGGCTACCACAAGGACCCGGAGCGGTCGGCGAGCCTCTTCCGCGTCGCCGCCGACGGGGTCACCTACTGCGTGCCCGGCGACCACGCGTACGTCGACGCCGCCGGCGACGCGGTGCTCCTCGGTCGCGGCTCGCTCTGCATCAACACCGGCGGCGAGAAGGTGTACGTCGAGGAGGTCGAGGGCGCGATCCTCGCCCACCCCGAGGTCCTCGACGCCAACGTGGTCGGCCTCCCCGACGAGGAGTGGGGGAGCGCTGTCGTCGCCGTGGTGGCGCTGCAGCCGGGGGCGGAGGTGACCGAGGCGGAGATCCAGGCGGCGGTGCGGTCGCGCCTGGCCGGCTACAAGGTCCCGCGGCGGGTCGTGGTCGTCGACGAGGTGCGGCGCACGCCGGTGGGCAAGGCGCAGTACGCCTGGGCGCGCGAGGTGGCGGCCGCCGCGGTCGGCGGCTGACCAGGGTGGTGACGGCACCGCGCCCGGCTAGTTGACATACCTGATCGGCAAAGTCAGGATTGCGCCTGAGTGCCGGTTTCGCGACGTCATCGAGGAGGCGACATGGGATTCGTCAGGCCCGACCAGTCCTTCTATCCGTCCGCGCGAGCGGCCGGTGAGGCACCGCCCGAGACCCACGGCTACGTCACCCTGCCCACCGCCCTCGACGACCCCCGGCCGGACGCGCTCGGCGTCGTCGACCTCGATCCCGGCTCCCCGTCCTACGGCACCCTGGTCAGCCGGGTCGAGCTGCCCCACAGCGGCGACGAGCTCCACCACTTCGGCTGGAACGCGTGCAGCTCCGCCCTCTGCCCCTACGCCCCCCATGCCCACGTCGAGCGCCGCTACCTGATCGTGCCCGGGCTGCGCTCCTCGCGGATCACCATCCTCGACACCAAGGACGACCCGCTCCACCCGAGGGTGGTGAAGGTGATCGAGCCGGAGACGCTGGCGCGGCGGGCGGGCTACTCACGGCCCCACACCGTGCACTGCGGCCCCGACGGCATCTACGTCAACGCCCTCGGCGGCACCTCGGACGGCGACGGCCCCGGCGGCATCTTCCGCCTCGACCACGACAGCTTCGACGTGCTCGGCCGCTGGGAGGTCGACCGCGGCCCCCAGTTCCTCGCCTACGACTTCGCCTGGCACCTCGGCTACGACACCATGATCACCAGCGAGTGGGGAACCCCCGCGATGGTCGAGAACGGCGTGGTGCCCGAGCTGCTGCTGGGGAAGAAGTACGGCCGGAGCATCCACGTCTGGGACCTGCGCCGCCGCAGGCACGTCCAGACCCTCTCGGTCGGCGAGGACGACCAGATGGTGCTCGAGCTGCGCCCCGCCCACGACCCCACCAAGGCGTACGGCTTCGTCGGCGTGGTCACCAGCGTCGCCAACCTCTCCGCCTCGATCTGGCTCTGGCACCTCGCCGGCCGGAGCTGGGAGCTCACCAAGGTGATCGAGATCCCCGCCGAGCCCGCCGAGGCCTCGGTGCTGCCGCCCCTGCTCCAGGGCTTCGGCGCGGTGCCGCCGCTGGTCACCGACATCAACCTGTCCCTCGACGACCGCTTCCTCTACGTCTCCGCGTGGGGCACCGGCGAGTTCCTCCAGTACGACGTCTCCGACCCCTTCCACCCGCGGAAGACCGGCAGCGTCCACCTCGGCGGCATCGTCCGCCGCGCCGCCCACGGCAACGGCGCCGCCCTCAGCGGCGGCCCGCAGATGGTCGAGGTCAGCCGCGACGGCCGGCGGGTCTATGTGACCAACTCGCTGTACCTCGCCTGGGACCAGCAGTTCTATCCCGAGGGCATCGAGGGATGGATGGTCAAGCTCGACGCCGACACCGAGAACGGCGGGCTGAGCCTCGACCCCGGCTTCCACATCGACACCGGCACCGACCGCGCCCACCAGGTGCGCCTCGCCGGCGGTGACGCGTCGTCGGACTCGTACTGCTACCCGTGAGCGGCGTCTGGCCCTGGCTCGCCCTCGCGGCGGCCGGGGCGTTCCACGGACTGAACCCGGCGATGGGCTGGCTCTTCGCCGTCGGCCTGGGGATGCAGGAGGGGTCGCAGCGCGCGCTGCTGCGCGCCCTGCCCTTCATCGCCGCCGGCCACGCCCTGGCGATCGCACTCGTGGTGCTCGCGGTCGCCGCCGCCGGCATCGTCGTCGACCCCACCGCCCTGCGGCTCGGCGGCGCCGCGCTGCTGGTGGGGTTCGGCATCTGGCGGGGGGTGCGCTGGCGCCGCCACCCCCGCTGGGTGGGGATGCGGGTGGGGCCGCGCGACCTGGTGGCGTGGTCGTTCCTGATGGCCACCGCCCACGGCGCCGGGCTGATGCTCATCCCGGTGCTGCTCCACCTCCCGGGATACGCCGCCTACGCCCGCGTCCCCAACCCGCACGTGCTGGCGCTGGGCTGGGGCCCGACCACGGCCTCGACCGCGGCGCTCGCTGTCGCCACCCACACCCTGGCGATGCTCGCCGTCGCCACCGGCCTCGCCGTCCTCGTGTACCGGACCGTGGGGGTCGCGGTGCTCCGCCGGTTCTGGGTCAACCTCGACCTGCCGTGGGCGGCGTCGCTGATCGGCACCGGCGTCCTCATGGCGGTGCTCTGACGCTGCTCCGCCGCCGCCGCCGGCGGTGGAGCGGCTGGTGCGTCAGGGCTGGAGGACGGGCTGAACGCTCGAGGCGGTGAACGTGAAGGTGCGGGTCAGCGGCGGAGCCAGCCCCCTGGCGCCGTACGTCACCGTCACCGTCACCGCGGTCGGCGCCGCCAGTGACGGGGTGGCGTCGATGGTGACGCTCGCCTTGCCCGCCGGCGTCCCCGCCAGGTCCTGGAGGTGGGTCGTGCTGCTCGTGGTGCAGAGCAGGGCCGGGTCGACCGAGAGCTGCGGGGCGGCCCGGCCCACCGCGGCGGCGACGGTGCCGGGCGCGCCCGACTCGCAGTACTTCCCGGCGACCAGCGGGTCGGCCACGTAGAGCGAGGTGGCGATCGACGCCACCCGGGCACCGCCGCGGGCGCCGTCGCTCACCGCCTCGTTCTGGAAGAAGAGCCAGCTGCCGCTGAGGATCCCGAACACCACGACGAGGGCGATCGGGCAGACGATGGCGAACTCCACCAGCGACTGCCCGGCCGCCGCCCTCCGCCGCGATCGCCGCTCGGTCCGGGTGCGCATCAGCCGATGATGGTCCCGCTCAGCGAGCTGAGCCCGGGGAGCGTGTAGGGGGCACCGTTGACGGTGATCGTCGAGTTGCCGTCGGTGACGAAGTCGTCGACGATGCAGGTGCCGTTGATGGTGACCGAGCCGCTCGAGGCGGTCTGGCTGGTGCCGGTTCCCATGCCGGTCTGGACGATGCCGCCCGGATAGTAGATCGTGCCCACGTCCCAGTACTCCTGGGGCAGGCCGCTGCCGTAGTTGGACAGCGAGTTGTTGTACACGGTGCCGTTGACGGTGATCGCCGCGCTGTCGCCGGCCTCGGCGTTGAAGCCGAAGTTGCCCGGGGTGCCGCGCGCCTGGAAGAACGCCATCCCGTTGTACATGCCGTAGGAGGGGGCGGTGAGGGTGACCGTGCCGGCGCCGCCGACGAGCATCGAGAAGTTGGTGCCCGTGCCCCAGTAGCCGTCGGGATTGAAGCTCCTCTGGTTCTTGGACACGACCCCGTAGAGCTGGTTGCCCGTGCCCGCGCACACCGGGCTGGTGCCGTTGACGTCGGCCGAGCCGGAGGGGAAGCAGGGGGCGCCGTTCCCGGTTCCGGTGGCGCTGAACACGCCGCCGGTCACCGAGCCGGGGACGTTGCCCGCCATCGGGTACGGGCTGCCGGTGGCGATGAGGATGTTGTATCCCTGCACGGCGTTGCCCGCCGTGGGGGCGACGTCCAGCCCCCTGGTGAAGCGGAACACGCCCGGGTATCCGCCCGAGCTGGGGTCGAGGACGCCGCTGCAGTCGGCGAGGCTGGCCGACCCGGTGAGCTTCACCGGGAAGTTGTAGACCCCGGGCTGGAGCGCACCGTTCGCGGTTGCCTGTGCGATGGTCGTGTACACCGGCGCCGCAGCCTGCCCGGGGCAGAGGGCGACACCGGTATTGGTGATCGGATCGGTGATCGCGCTGCCCACCGGGTCGTTGACCTGGGCCTGGTTGACCACGTAGTGCTCGTAGGAGAGCCGGACGTTGCCCACCGAGCACGCGGGCCTGTTCCAGGGGCCCTGGGTGGCCTCGTTCCAGGTGTTGGGCCTGGCCACGTTGGCGGGCACGCTGCTGGTGCCGAAGCACCAGTCGAAGGGCATCCCGGTGACGCTGATCAGGTTGCCGTAGACCGACAGGTTGCTGTTGTCCTTGGCGTCGATGACGTCGGTGTAGCTGTATCCGCCCGCCTGGGTCGAGGTCCACGGATTGTTGGGCACGGCGCTGTTCGCGAAGATGTCGCCGTGGACGCTGAAGGTGCCCTGGCCGTTGCCGAGGATGCTGTGCGGCCCCACCTTGTCGAGGGCGACGATGCCGACGTTCTTGCCGGGCTGCACGCCGTTGAGGGCCTTGGCGCTGGCCCTGGTGCTCAGCGTGTTGAACCCGAGGACCTGGGCGATGTAGGGCATCCAGGTGCTGTTGAGCTGCACCGAGACCCCGCAGGCGTAGGGCGGTGGGAAGCTGCCCGCAGAGGTGCTGATCGCCGCGCCGCGGTCGTTGCCCGCCTGGTCGACGTAGTCGGCGGTCCAGCTGGCGCCGATGGTGTTCGCGTTCTGGTCGATGATGTCCTGGATCACCGCATGGACATGCTGGTCGGTGGGCGGCGACGCTCCCT
Source organism: Candidatus Dormiibacterota bacterium (assembly GCA_036495095.1). Lineage (NCBI taxonomy): Bacteria > Bacillati > Candidatus Dormiibacterota > Candidatus Dormiibacterota bacterium. Next base: position 42,050 of record DASXNK010000026.1, read on the forward strand.
GCTCGCAGAGCGACTTGAGCGCGGCGGTGCCGGCGATGCTGGCGAAGTCGGCCGCGTTCTGCGCCCGCCGCGCCTGCACCAGGGCGTAGCCGCCGTCGATGGCCACCGCCATCATCCCGAGCAGCACGATGAGCGCGAGCGAGAAGATGATCATCACCTGGCCGTGCTCGCCGCGCCGCCGCCGTGCGCACCTCATGGGGCCACCCCCGCCTGGGCGGTGACGGTGAATCCGGAGAGCAGAGGCACCCCGGAGATGATCTTCGACTGCACCGTGACCACCTCCATCGCAACGCTGGTCCGCGACCCCGGGAGGGCGTGGCGCAGCGCCACGCAGGCCGAGGCGCAGCTGGTTCCGTAGGTGACGTTGGCGAACGCGATCGAGCCCTGCTCGGCGTTCACGGCGTTGGTGACGTCGGTCTTCTCCTGGGCGAGCAGGATCCCCTTGCGCACGTCGTTGGCCGCGGTGACCGCACCCGCCCGGGCGGCGCCGTTGAGGGCGATGACGGTGTGCAGTGCCTGCCAGCCCACGTAGGCGAGCGCGAGCAGCAGGATCAGCACCGGCATGGAGACGGCGAACTCCACCAGGCTCTGCCCGCCCGCCTCGCGGCGTCGCCGGGTCCACGGACGGGAACGACCAGGCAGGTTGCGCACCATCACCCCACAGCCAGGGAGAGCGGCCGGGAACCGCTCGCGAGAGGGTCAGTATGGGAGCGCTCCCGACGCGCCTCCCTGGCGAGCGTGTGACGAAGTTCCGATCACGCCCCCGCTGCGCCGGCTATGCGGGCGCCGCCCGTCGCACCGCCTCTCGCGCGCTGTCGACCGCCTCCTCGGCTGCCTGCACCGCGGCCTGGTCGGCGGCCGCGGCCCGCTCCGCGGCCACCGCCTCCTCCTCGGCGGTCCGGGCCTCGGCGGCGAGGCGCTCGGCACGGGCGCGCTGCCGCGCCGCGGCGGCCGCCGACCGCTCGGCGTCTCGGCGGCGTTCGGTCAGCTCGCGCTCGGCACGCCGGGCCGCTGCCTCGAGCCCGGCGACCCGGCCGGCGGGGCGCGGTGGCGTCGGGGCGCCCGCGGGGGCGGCGCGGCGTCGGTCCCGGATCGCCTCGGCGACGGCGCCGGTGTCGGGCTCCGGCTCGCCCACCGGACCGAAGCCGGGCGGGTCGAGGTCG
>DASXNK010000027.1 GCA_036495095.1 Candidatus Dormiibacterota bacterium
CGCGAGCACACTCCCGTCGTACGTCAGGCCCTTCGCACGCGACGTCTCGACGGGATCAACAGCGAGGAACCGGCCCAGGACGGGATCGTAGGGGCGCGCCCCCATCAGCACGAGTCCACCTGCTGCCCTTCCGGGTTGACACTGACACACGCCCGGGGCGCTAAACGTGGGTTGACCTCGCCGACCGTGGCATTTACGCTTGCTTACAACGCTCGCGCCTCTCACACGACAGGAGGTATCCCGATGCTGGTCGGCATTCGGCGTGTGCACGTGCTGGCCGCGGCGGGCGTCGCCTCGGTCGTCGCGCTCACCGTCCCATGGGACGTGATGGGCGCCACGGGAACCGTGTACGTCAGCAGCACGGAGGCCGGCCGGGTCCACAACTACACGATCAGCAACCCGCCGGACGGCGCGTGCCTCTCGTTGCATTTCGGCGAGCACGGCCTCTTCCTCGGCAACGCCACGGACAGGAGCATCACCGTGTACCGGGCGCAGTTCTGCAAGACCGCGATCAACACCGTGGGGCCCCGTCGGTCGTCGTCCTATCAGGGCGGCGCAAACCCGGGCTACCAGAGCCTGATGGCGCATCGCTGAACGCCCGCGGCGTGGCCCCAACCCCGCTGATGAAGGTCACCGGTCACCGCGAGCAGCGCCGCCAGCCCCAGCCACAGCGGCCCGGCACGGTGGGGGGCCGCGGCCGCTGGCCGCCGGCGAGGTCCACGCCCGCCCACGGCCTTACAGTCCGGTAGGAATTATTCCATCCATGCTACGCATCATGTTAGGCGACATGTTCGCTAGCATTAGCACGTGATGCCGTCCCTGGACCCCTCCCGCCTGCTGCGCCGCTGGCCGCTGATCCGGCAGCTGACCGACGGCGACCCGCTCGGCCTCGGACGCGCGGTGCGCTCCCCGCGCACCGAGGCGCTGCACCCGCGCACCCAGGACGCCGACCGCGTCGTGCCCTCGATCTGCCCCTACTGCGCGGTCGGCTGCGCCCAGCGGGTGCACGTGAGGGACGGCGAGATCCTCCACATCGACGGCGACCCCGACAGCCCGATCTCACGGGGACGGCTGTGCCCCAAGGGCTCGGCGACGCGGAGCCTGGTGAGCCACGACGACCGCCTGCGGCGGGTCCGGTACCGGCGGCCCCACGGCACCGAGTGGGAGGACCTGTCCCTCGACCGGGCCATGGACATGATCGCGGACCGGGTCATCGCCACCCGCGCCGCCACCTTCGTGGACCGTGAGGGCGAGGGGGAGGACGAGCGCATCTACAACCGCACCCTCGGCATCGCCAGCCTCGGCGGCGCCACCCTCGACGTCGAGGAGAACTACCTGATCAAGAAGCTGCTCACCGCGCTGGGGGTGGTGCAGGTCGAGAACCAGGCACGCATATGACACAGCTCCACGGTCCCAGGTCTGGGGACGAGCTTCGGACGAGGCGGTGCGACCACGTTCCAGCAGGACCTGGCGAACGCGGACTGCATCGTCATCCAGGGCTCGAACCTCGCCGAGTGCCACCCCGTCGGCTTCCAGTGGGTGATGGAGGCGCGTGAGCGGGGGGCGACGATCATCCACGTCGATCCGCGCTTCACCCGCACCAGCGCGGTCGCCGACCTCCACGTCCCGATCCGCGCCGGCAGCGACATCGCGTTCCTCGGCGGCATCGTCCACCACATCCTCGAGAACGAGCGCTGGTTCCCCGAGTACGTGCTCGAGTACACCAATGCGGCGACGCTGATCAGCGAGGACTTCCAGGACACCGAGGACCTCGACGGCGTCTTCTCCGGGTTCGATCCCAGCGGGCCCTCCTACGACGTCAGCAGCTGGCAGTACCGCGGCATGGAGGTCACCTCCGCGGCCGGCGAGCACCAGGCGGGAGGGCACGCCGCCGGCGAGGAGACCGGCGGCCACGGGCGCCGGCTGGAGCACGCCCAGCCGCCACAGGACCGCACCCTGCAGGACCCGCGCTGCGTCTTCCAGCTGCTGCGCCGCCACTACCGCCGCTACACGCCCGAGCTGGTCGAGGAGGTGTGCGGGATCCCCCGCGAGCTCTTCCTCCGGGTGGCGGACACCCTCTGCGAGAACAGCGGCCGCGAACGCACCTCGGCGTTCGCCTACTCGGTGGGATGGACCCAGCACACCGTGGGCGTCCAGTACATCCGCACCACCGCGATCATCCAGCAGCTGCTCGGCAACATCGGCCGGCCGGGCGGCGGGATCATGGCACTGCGCGGGCACGCCAGCATCCAGGGCTCGACCGATGTGCCGACCCTCTACGACCTGCTCCCCGGCTACCTGCCGATGCCGCACGCCGACACCGACGGCTCCCACCAGGACTACATCCGCCGCAACTCCTCGTCGACCGGGTGGTGGGGTCACATGCCCGAGTACTTCGTCAGCCTGATGAAGGCGTGGTGGGGCGACCATGCGAACGCCGCGAACGACTGGGCCTTCGGTCACCTTCCCCGGATCAGCGGCGACCACTCCGCGTACGCCTCCACTCTGGCGATGCTCGACGGCACGGTGAAGGGCTTCCTCGTCCCCGGCGAGAACCCCGCGGTGGGCTCGGCGAACAGCCGGCTGCACCGGCTCGCCCTCTCCCGCCTCGACTGGCTCGTCGTCCTCGACCTGGTCGAGACCGAGACCGCCGCGTTCTGGAAGGACTCGCCGGAGATCGAGACCGGCGAGCTGAGGACCCCCGACATCGGCACCGAGGTCTTCCTCATGCCGGCGGCGGCGAACACCGAGAAGAACGGCACCTTCACCAACACCCAGCGGCTGTTGCAGTGGCACAGCAGGGCGGTGGAGCCGAAGGGCGACTGCAGGTCGGACCTGTGGTTCTACTACCACCTCGGCCGGATCATCCGCGAGAAGCTGCGGGACTCGACCGAGCCTCGTGACCGGCCCCTGCTCGAGCTCACCTGGGACTACCCGACCGAGGGACCGACGGCGGACCCCAGCGCCGAGGCGGTGCTCCGCGAGATCAACGGCTGGGGCCCCGACGGCAGGGCGCTGAGCTCGTTCACCGAGATGCGCGACGACGGCACCAGCGCGGCTGGCTGCTGGATCTACTGCGGGGTGTACGCCGGCGAGAGGAACCAGGCGGCGCGACGCCGTTCCCGCCACGAGCAGAGCGTGGTCGCGCCGGAGTGGGGGTGGGCATGGCCGGCGAACCGGCGCATCCTCTACAACCGCGCCTCCGCCGATCCCGAGGGACGGCCGTGGTCGGAGCGCAAGCGGTACGTGTGGTGGGACGCGGAGCGGCGGGAGTGGACCGGCGCCGACGTGCCCGACTTCGTCACGACGACGCCGCCAGACTACATGCCGCCCGAGGGCGCCACCGCGGAGAAGGCCCTCCGCGGCGCCGACCCGTTCATCCAGCAGGCCGACGGCCGTGCCTGGCTGTTCGTCCCGGACGGGGTCAAGGACGGCCCGTTCCCCACTCATTACGAGCCCCAGGAGTCGCCGGTGCGCAACCCGCTGTACGAGTCGCACCCGTCCAACCCGGTGCGCCAGCAGTTCCCGCTCCGGCGCCGCCTCAACCCCTACAACCATCCTCCGGACCGCCCCCAGCCCGACGGGCCGTTCCCCTACGTGGTCACCACCTACCGCCTCACCGAGCACCACACCGCGGGCGGGATGAGCCGCTATGTCGGCTACCTCAGCGAGCTGCAGCCGGAGATGTTCGTCGAGGTCTCGCCCCGGCTCGCCGTCGAACGCGGCCTGGTGAACGGCGGCTGGGCGACGGTGATCACCACCCGCTCGGCCATCGAGGCACGGGTGCTCGTCACCGAGCGCATGCGCTCCCAGCGGATCGGTGGCCGCGAGGTGCACACCGTCGGCGTGCCCTATCACTGGGGCACCAGGGGCGGCAGCCGAGGCGACTCCGGCAACGACCTCTTCGCGCTGGCGCTCGACCCCAACGTGCACATCCAGGAGGTGAAGGCGGCGACCTGCGACATCCGCCCCGGACGCCGCCCCCGCGGCCCCGCGCTGCGCGACCTGGTCGAGGACTACCGGCGGAGGGCGGGGATGTGACCAGCACCATCGTCAGCCACGATCTCGACATCGCCTCCCACGAGCCCGACGGCACCCCGCGGCGGATGGGGTTCTTCACCGACACCTCCCTGTGCATCGGCTGCAAGGCCTGCGAGGTGGCGTGCAAGGAGTGGAACCGCGTGCCCGCGGAACAGCGATCGTTCACCGGCCACTCGTACGACAACACCTGCGGCCTCGGCGCCAACGCCTGGCGCCACGTCGCCTTCATCGAGCAGGGCGGCGGCGAGGACGGGCTGCGATGGCTGATGAGCAGCGACGTCTGCAAGCACTGCAACCACGCCGGCTGCCTCGACGTCTGCCCGACCGGCGCCCTGATGCGCACCGAGTTCGGCACCGTGGTGGTGCAGGAGGACATCTGCAACGGCTGCGGCTACTGCGTCAGCGCCTGCCCCTTCGGGGTGATCGAGCGGCGCGAGGGCGACGGGCGGGCGTGGAAGTGCACGCTGTGCTACGACCGCCTCCGCGGCGACCTGGAGCCGGCCTGCGCCCAGGCCTGCCCCACCAAGTCGATTCAGTTCGGCGCCCTCGACGACCTTCTGCCGCTCGCGCGGGGGCGGGTGGAGACGCTGCAGCACCGTGGCGTCACCGATGCGCGCCTGTACGGCACCGGACCGGACGACGGCGTCGGCGGCGGCCACGCCTTCTTCCTCCTCCTCGACGAGCCCGAGGTGTACGGGCTGCCGCCCGACCCGGTGGTGCCCACCCGCGACCTGGGACGGATGTGGGCGAGCGCGGCGGCGGCGGCGGTGGTGCTCGCCGCCGGGGTGCTCGGGGCGGTGCGCGGATGGCGGTGACCCCGGCCCGCTCGTACTGCGGGCGCTCGCCGCTCAAGCCCCCGGTGTGGGAGCCGGACATCGCCGCCTACCTCTTCACCGGCGGGCTCTCCGGAGCCTCGGCGGTGCTCGCGGCCGCCGCTCGCGCGCGGGGCAACGACCGCCTGGCGCGGCGCTCGCTCCTGACCGCGATGGCCGGGCTGACGGTGAGCCCGGTGCTGCTGATCCGCGACCTCGGCCGGCGCGAGCGCTTCCACCACATGCTGCGGGTGCTGAAGCCGAGCTCACCGATGAGCGTGGGCAGCTGGATCCTCGGCGCCATCGGCACCGCCACCGCCGTCGCCTCCGCCTCCGACCTGACCGGCCTGCTGCCGCGCACCGGCCGCACCGCCGAGCGCGTCGCCGGTGCCCTCGGCCCTGCGCTCTCCACCTACACCGCGGTGCTGCTCGCCGACACCGCGGTTCCCGCCTGGCACGGGGCGCGCAGCGAGCTCCCGTTCGTCTTCGCGGCGAGCTCGGCGGCCAGCGCCGCGGGCGCCGCCCTGGTGCTCACCCCCACCGCCGACGCCGGCCCGGCCCGCCGCCTCTGCGCCGGAGCGGCGATCGCCGAGATCGCGGCCGCACAGCTCATGGAGCTCCGGCTCGGCCCGCTGGCGAGCGCCTACCGCGGCCCGCTCCGGTGGGCGGCGCCCGGGCTCACCGGCGGGGGTGCCGCGCTGGTCGCCCTTGCCGGGCGCCACCGTTGGGCCGCCGTCGCGGGCGGGGTCGCGGTGCTCGCCGGGTCGGCGGTGGAGCGCTGGCGGGTGTTCCGGGCGGGGCGTGTGTCCGCCGCGGACCCGGTGCACACCCTGGGGCTGCAGAGGGCACGGCTGCCCGCGGGCGGACCTCAGCGCAGCAGCAGCACCAGCCCGCTCCGCGGCAGCGAGCGGTAGCCGACGGCGGCGGCACCGGCGGCCCCGGCGAGGTGCTCGCCGACGAGCACGCCGAGGTGACGGCGCAGCCGGGCCCCCAACAGCGCCGCCGACGGCTCGGCGATGTCGAGAGCCTCGCCGTCCAGCACGGCGCCGTGGCGGGCGTCGACGGCGGCGAGGACCGCGTCGACCAGCTCCCACCACTCCTCCTCGGCGGCCGCGGCGGTCACCAGCTCGTCCCAGGGGGGCGCGACGAGGTCGCTCTCCACCACCCCCGACGGATGGGCGTGGCACTCCAGCTCGAGGTCCACGCCGGCCCAGAGCAGCGGCTGCCCGGTGATCAGCGGCAGCCCGCGGCCGGCACCCACCGTCCGCGGCGGCCCCGAGCGCCTGGCCCCGGCGCCGAGCGCGGCGGTGAGCGCGCGAGCGGACGGCCAGGGCCCGCCCGGCTGGTGCGGGCACACCGCTCGCACCCGCGTCTCCAGCGCGGTGGGCAGGTGCACCCCCCAGCCGGGCGGGGGGCGGACGGCGGTCACAGCGGCGGCGGGGGCGGCGTGCAGGCGGCGACGTGGAGGTCGCCGAGCGCGCCCGCCGTCCCTCCCGGCCGCAGCTCCAGGGCAAACCGCTGGAACCGGCCCCAGAGGTACGAGGGAGAGGGCCGCAGCGGCGGGTAGACGAGCAGCACCGTCGCGGTCTGCCCGGGGTCGAGGTGCACGCTGCAGTTGCCGGCGATCGCCCGGTCGCTGAGCGCCGCCAGCGGGAAGGTGGGGTGGTACAGGTGGCGCAGCGGCCCGCTGGCGGTGCCGTCGGGGGCGTAGTCGCTGGCCACCTGGAGGTCGTCGAGCCCCGGCTCGGACGCCGCCTTGCCGTCGTTGCGCAGCCGGATGCCGAGCAGGGTCAGGCGTCCCAGCGGGCGCAGCGCCGGCCACTCCGCCGCCCGGTCGGCCAGCCGCGCGGCGATCGGCTCGGCGTCGGCGGTGGTGAGCAGCACCACCGACAGGTCGTCCCAGTTCAGATAGATGCCGCCGTCGGGGCTGGTGGCCACCCGGGTGGCGGCGAGCGGCGCCGCCGTCGCCGGGTTGACGGGCAGGCCGAGCGATGCCGCGGACAGGGTGGCGCCCCCCGCCCCGCCGCAGCCGGCGAGCGCCACCAGGGCGGCCACCGGCAGCGCCAGCGCCCTCACCGGCGGCGGAGCATCGCACGCCCCAGCGGCACCAGGGCGAGCAGCGCCAGCGCCGCCCCGCAGAGCGCGGCGGCGGCGTCCTCGCCCGGAGCGAAGGTGCGGTCGCCGCCGAGCGCGCCGATCAGGGCGGAGTGGAGGTGACCGAAGGGGTCGAGCCGGGCCGCCACCAACCGCCAGCCCTGGCGGGGCACCCCGGTGAACAGGCCGCCGAGGAACAGCAGTGGGGCGAGCACCACGGCGACGTCGAGCAGCACCTCCGCGGCCCCGCCGGCGAGCAGCGCGAGGGCGCACCCGAGCACGTTGGCGAACAGCAGCGTCGACGCCACGCAGAGCAGCAGGCTGCCCGCGGCCTCCGCCCCGCCCCCGACCATCACGACGCCGAGCGCGGGGAGCAGCTGCACGGCGTCGACCGCGGCGGCGGCGAGCACCCAGCTGCCGGTGGCGCGCCACGCCGGGCCCGGGGTGACCGCGAGGCGGGCGAGGTGGCCGGAGGCGCGCGCCCGGGCGAGGGTCATCCCCGACCCCACCGCGCCGACCATGGCCACCAGGACGGTGAGCAGCATCGCCGCCCAGAAGGTGGGGGCGCCGCCGGTGACCAGGGGGACGGCGAGCAGCAGGGGCACCGCGACCCGCATCGCCAGGGCGCGGGGATGGGCCAGGGTGACCAGCCACTCCCTCCCCCACGGCGTGCCCGGGAGCAACCGGCGCAGCCCCGGGGGCGCACCGCCGGCCCGACGCAGGCCGGTGAGCACGCTCACGCCCGCTCCTCCAGGGCCCGGCCGGTGAGCGCGGCGAAGCAGTCGCCGAGGTCGGCGCGGCGCAGCCGCAGCGTCCGCAGACCCGGGCCCGTCGAGTCGGCGAGGGCGACGATCGCGGGCAGCGCCTCGGCGCCGCTGAACCGCACCCGCAGGCCGGCCTCCACCGCCACCGCGTCGCGCACCCCGGGCAGCCGGGCGAAGGCGGCGGCATCGGCCGTCCCCGCCAGGGTGAGCTCGGCCACCCGGGTGCCGTCGCCGTCGCCGAGCAGCTCGTGCGGCGCCGCGCAGCGGGCCAGCCGCCCGGCGGCGAGGAACGCGACCCGCCCGCACGCCGCCTCGACGAACGCGCAGTCGTTGCTGGCCACCACCGAGGTGAGCCCGGCGCCGTCGCGGCGGCGCAGCTCGTCGCCGAGGCTGCCGGCGCCCTCGGGATCGAGCCCTGCGGTGGGCTCGTCGAGGAAGGCGAGGGCGGGCTCGTGGGCGAGCGCCTCGACCAGCCCGAGCCGGCGGCGCATTCCATAGCTGTACCGGCCGACCGGCTCGTCGGCGACCTCGGCAAGGCCGAAGCGGCCCAGGGCGGCGTCGACCAGCCGCCGCGCCCGGTCGCGGTCGGCGACCCAGCGCCGGCACCAGAAGTGGGCCGCCTGCCGGCCGCTGAGGCAGGGCTCCTCGTCGACGCCGTCGAGGGCGAGCCCGAGGCTGCGCCGCGCCGCCCGCGGCGAGCGCTCGCCGTGCCAGCGCAGCTCGCCCCGGCGGGGACGGTCCGCGGTGGCGAGGAGCCGGAGCAGCGTGGTCTTCCCGGCGCCGTTGTGGCCCATCAGGGCCAGGGTCTCCCCCGCGTCGACGCGCAGGCTCACGGGGCCGACCCCGCGACCGCCGGGGTAGCGCCGCTCCACCTCCCGCGCCTCGACGGTCACGGCGCTCATCGGGGCGAGGGCCGCCGCGCCCCGTCGAGCAGCTCCCGCACCTGCGCCGCCACCGCGGTCGGCTTGAACGGCTTGACCACCGCGCCGCGGGCGCCGGCCGCACGGGCGCGCTCGGCCTCCTCGGGGTGGCGCGCCTCCACCATCGCCAACCAGCCGCATGCGGGAGCCAGGCCGTCGGTCCAGGCGGCGGCGAGGGCGACACCGTCGCGCTCGAGGGTGACGTCGACGAGGGCGACGTCGACCGCCTCGTCGCGGGCGAGCACCTCCGCCTCCGCGGCGCTGTGCGCCCAGAGCACGCGATGCCCCTCGCGACTCAGCTTGTGCTCGAGGATGCGGCCGATCATCGGCTCGTCCTCGACCACCAGCACCGTGGCACTCACAGCTCCCACCCGTCGAAGAGGCGGGGCCGGCGGCGATCGTCGAGCTCGCAGACGCTGCTGATCGGGCCCTCGACCCCCGCCTCGTCGAGCTGCTCCAGGGCGGCGGCGCGGGCGGTGATCCGCCAGGCGATGATGTCGTCGCCGTGGAGCTCGCAGCACCAGCCCATGTCCTCGAGCGCGGTCACCCCCCAGGCGAGCAGGTCGAGCCGGTGCTTGAGCCGGTCGGCGGTGGCGCTGAGCGCCGCGCCCATCGTCACCTCGCCGCGCTCGACGTCGATGCCCTCCTCGGTCGCCTCCTCGAGCTCGTAGAGACGCTGCACCCAGCGTGGCCAGGGCGGCCGCAGCGAGTGCACCACCTCGACGCCGGGCCGCTGGAAGAGGTGCAGGCGCAGGGCCACGGCGCCGTGGGGGATCCGCGGCGTGCTGACGGCGGCGTCCCCCGCGGTCACCGCTGGGTAGCCCCCGGCGAGGGCGACGCGTGGTCGACCACGTGCTGGCCCTCGATGGTCATCTCGCCGTAGATCAGGTAGGGGTGGCGGCTGTGCTCGCGGATCACCCCCATCGTGGCCATCATCATGCTGAGCACCACCGCGAGCGCGATCACCCCGCGGGCGCTGCGCCGGGTGGCCTCGCCCCAGCGCAGCTGGTCGCGGCTCAGCGCCTTCAGGTAGACGGTGAGCGCCCACAGGCCACCCGCCATCAGCGCCAGCAGGGCGATGATCTTGTTCGGGATCATGGTGCCGATCGGGTTCTCGAGGCCGCCCTGCCACCAGGGGCGGTCGAGGTGGCGCGCGGTGACGTCGCCCTGGGTCCAGGCGAAGCGCGCGGGCATCGCGGCGAGCAGGGTGGCGACGATCTCGAGGCCGAGGGCGAGCCGCAGGCTGCGGACCCCCGACGCGCCCGATGCGCGCAGCCGGCGCAGCAGGTACAGCGTCGCCAGGATGAAGATCAGCCCGAGCAGGGTGATCTGCAGCAGGAAGACGTTGGAGAGCTCGCCGAACATCATCGTGTACCAGCCGGAGTAGGCGTGGAGCTGCACCTCCTTGGCGTAGGAGTAGCCGACCCACGGCTGCAGGATGGTGAAGCCGATGGCGAACAGCACCCCCCACTGCACCACCCAGTCGTAGAAGGGCGCGTCCTCGGGGGCCCGCCGGGTGGCGCGCAGGTAGCGCACCGCCGCGAAGGCCGCGGTGAGCGCTCCCGCCCAGGCGAGGTTGCCGATGGTGCGGTGAACGGTGAGTGGCAGGTCGGTGGGGTTGAGGACCTGGGCCAGCTGGCTGTGGTCGCCGCCGTTGGGGGTGAGCATGTACGAGGCGACCACGTCGATGAAGAACATCTGCCAGAAGAGCACCAGGTTGAGCAGCACCATCAGGCCGAGGCGGGCGCGCCGGTAGAGCTCGAGCCGGTCCCAGTTCGCATAGAGGGTGTAGAGCAGGATGACCTCGGCGAGGAACAGCCCCGCCTCGAAGATGAACACCCAGAAGGTGATGCGGGTCAGGGCGACGAAGAACGTCCCCCAGAGACCGAGGAGGACGAAGAGCACCCAGAAGATCGGGATGGCCGCATCGAAGCTGAACGCGTACGCCATCGAGCGGAGCAGGCCGCGCGCGAGCCGCCCGTGACGCTGGTCGGCGCCGCCGCGCACCATCGCGAGGCTCTCGCTCACCACCGCCATCGTGGAGGCGCCGGTGAGGAAGGTGGCGATCTGGATGTGGAGGCTGGCGATGATCGCCACCCAGAGGCTGTTGCCGAGCACCGACTGCGGCACCGAGTCGGCGAGCAGCCCGCCGCTCACAGGTTGAAGAGCCGGTTGGCGCCGAGCACGGCGAGGATCACCACCGTCAGCGCGAGGAGCAGCCCGGGGATGAGCACCTCGGGGCGGCGCAGCGGAGCCCGCGCGTGGGAGCGGTCGAGGAAGGGCAGCAGGGTGAGCAGCATCGCGCCGATGCCGACGAGGCCGAGGGCGCCGACCAGGATGAGGTAGCTGGAGGGGTGGAGCAGCAGCACCTGGTCGAGGGGCAGGTAGAACCACTCCGGCGTCGGCACGTATGTCAATGTCGCCGGGTCGAAGTGCTCGTCGAGGGGGGCGCCGGCGACGTAGCCCATCACGAAGATGACGGTGATCAGCACGAGGCTGATGACGAGGTCCTTGAAGATCTGGTCGGGGAAGAAGTCGACGGTCTCGCGGGGCGCCGCCCACCGCCGGCCGGTGCGCTTGGTCGGGTAGGGCGGCTCGGCCTTGAGGATGCGCTCGGTGATCTCGCGGTCGGGGTCGTCGGTCTCCGTCTGGTAGTTGACCCAGGAGCCGAACTCGCCGTGACGGCGGAGCAGCGCCAGATGGCCGCCGATGAGCGCGAAGAGCAGGAAGGGCAGGACCCAGATGTGGATCGCGAAGGTGCGCGTCAGCGTGACCGGCCCGACGAGGTCGCTGCCCCGCCACAGCGAGCGCACCCCGTCGCCGATGAACGGGATGTAGTGGGGGATGTTGGTGACCACCACCGCGGTCCAGTACCCGGCGTTGTCCATGGGCAGCATCGCCCCGGTGATCGCCAGGCCGAGGGTGAGGAAGAAGAGCACCGCGCCACTCACCCAGTTCAGCTCTCGCGGCCGCTTGTACGACGCCGAGAGGAAGGTGCGCAGCATGTGCAGGCCGATCACCAGGATGAGGACGTACGCGCCCCAGAGGTGCATGCCCCGCACCCAGGCACCGAAGCGGTCGCTGGTCTCCAGGTAGTGCAGGCTGTCGTAGGCCTGGCTGAAGGACGGCACGTAGTCGAGCAGCAGGAAGATCCCGGTGAAGAGCTGCAGGAGGATGAGCGCCAGGGTGGCGCTGCCCAGCGTGTAGGCCCAGCCACCGCGCTTGGGGACCGCCTCGTAGAGCCCCTTGTGGAGCATCGTGGTGGTGCCGGTGCGCTCGTCGACCCAGCCGTAGCCGGCGCGCAGCCGGCGGCCCATCGGGCGCGTGAGCAGCCGCAGCAACGCCACCTCAGATGCTCTCCCCGTAGCTGTTCTCGATCTCCAGGAGCCTGGTCCCATCCGGAAGCGTGCTGATGCGATGCCGCCAGGGCGGCAGCGGCGACGGGGGCGGGCCACCGACGTTGAGGCCGGTGATGTCGTACAGGCCGCCATGGCAGGGGCAGAGGAACTGCCCGGCGTTCCCGAGCTTCGGGTCCCAGTGCACGTTGCACTGCATGTGGCTGCAGGTGTTGGAGAGGACGTGGACCTCGCCGCTGCGCCGCCGGACCACGTACACGATGCGGTCGACCGGTTCGCTGGGCGGCCCCTGGTTGATGGGCACCGACACGGTGAAGGGTGTGGGCGTGTCCAGGGGCACGCGATCGAGCGTGGTCACGCGGACCCACGAGTGTCGCCGGGTGGTGAAGAGCGGGCTGATGACGAAGCCGATCGCCGGGATGGAGAGCATCAGCCCGATCGCCGCCGAGCCCAGCGCGGTCCCGGTGATGAGCGCCCTGCGCCGGCTGTATCGCGTCATCGCGGCGGTCCCTGCAGCAGCGTGATCGCCGTGGTCAGCAGCATGGAGGTGAAGAGGACCATGGTCACGGTGGTGACCGACGCCACCAGCACCGCCAGGCCGCGCTGCTGGGCGCGCCACATGGCGGGGACGGCGCGCACCGTCTGGGCCGCGGCCCAGACGGTGACACCGGCGATGGTGAAGACCACCAGCGAGTAGTACCAGGCGGTCTGGAAGTCGGCGGCGCGCAGCAGCGGGAGGTGAGCGCTCACGGGTACGTGTTCCCCGGGTTGTAGACGCCGTGGGCGTCGTGCTGGGTCATCTCGCCATAGATCGCGTAGGGGCCGCGCGCCTGCTCCTTCATGAAGCCCATGTAGAGCGAGAGCACCGCGGCGACGACCCCGACGACGCCGACCGCCGCCCGCGCCGAGGGGCCGGCGAAGGGCAGCGCCGCCTCGGCGCCGGGCGCCGGGGCGGGCGCCGAGGCCGGCCGCCGCGGCAGGGTGCGCACCACCAGGTGGGCGAGCGTCGCCAGCACCGCCGCGAGCAGGCCGGCGTAGCGCAGCCCGTAGATCGACTCGGTGAGCACCTGCGCGGGCAGCAGCCCCACCACCGCGCCGCCGGTGGCGACGGCGATGGCCAGCCGCCCGGTCGTGTCCATGCGAGCCCGCTGCCGGCGCGTCTCCAGGGCGAGGGCGAGGTTGGCACCGACGAAGAGCACCCCGAGCAGCGCCGACTGGATCACGAAGAGCCAGGCGGCATCACCGCGGACCAGGTTGTCGAGGAAGCCGCGGGCGCTGCCGCGCAGGGTGAGCATGATGACGAAGCCGAGCACCGGCATCAGCACCAGGGTGGCGGTGCCGATGCGCAGCAGCACCCCGGCGCTCCAGGCGCGGTAGGCGCGCTCGCCCTCGTCGGTGGCGCGGCGCAGGCGCAGCACCGCATAGGCGGCGACGAACAACGCGGCCCAGCTCACGTTGCCCACCAGCCGGTGGAGCAGCAGCCCCCAGTACACCGGGTTGCGAGCCCCGCCGAGCAGGCCGGCCGGCCCGGGGTTGATGAGGTGGGCGTCGATGGCGACGATGCAGACCATGAACAGGGTCTGCAGTGCGGCGACGGCGACGCCGAGGCTGACGTGGCGACGCCCGGGCATCCGCCCGAAGCTGTTCTCGTAGAGGATCAGGAGCGGGGTCAGCACCAGGAAGGTGCCGAAGGCGACGCCGATGAGCGGCAGGAAGCGGTTGACCAGGGTGCCGATCTGGTTCCCCCACAGGCCGATCAGTGCGGTGACCGCGAACACTCCGAGCGTGGCCCCGAGGCTGAAGAGCAGGTAGTACGCCCGGGCCAGCTGACGCGCCAGCCGCGCGGCGCGCTCGCCGCCGCTGCCCGCACCCCAGGCCTCGAGGATCGGCGCCAGGGTGATGACCCCCAGGCTGAACTCGGCGATCGCGATGTGGACGGTGAAGAGGACGGCGATCGGTACCTGGTCCCCGACGACCGGCCAGTCGGGGGTGGGGACGTCGAGCGCCGGGGGGATCACCGCTCGCTCTCACCGGGGGCCCTGAACCCGAAGCGGCCCTGGTGGAAGTCGCCGCTGACGGTCCAGTGCCCGACCATGGCGTCGAGGGCGGCGTCGTCCACCTCGGTGGCGCCGGCGGCGCGGGCGTTGCCCTCGATCGCCTGCATCACCTCGCCGCGCACCGAGTCGGGCACCCGGTCGAGGCGCGCCCGCGCCGCGTCGGTCCAGGGCAGCCGCGCCCCCGCCGCCTGGATCTGGGTGGAGACCTCGCCCCAGGCGGCGAGCTTGCCCTCCACCATCTCGGGGGTGATCACGGTCCCCAGGCCGCGCTTGTTCGCGAACCACTCCACCCGCCAGCGCACCATCTCCCGGCAGAAGTCGGGGACGTGGGTGAGCCGCTGCTCGGCCTCGGGCGTCCACGTGAACCGTGAGAAGAGCTCGTGGGTGAGCGGCGAGGCGGGGTGGCCGTAGCCCATCTTCCTGCCCAGGGTCTCGACGAAGCCGGCGGTCACCTCGTTGAGGCCGCGCAGCCGCGCCCGGGCCTCGGCGGCGGCGCGGGTCATCTCCCTGGCGACCTCCGGATCGACTCGCTGCGAGCCGCGGGCGAGGTCGGCGACGCCCGCGTAGGGGTCGGGCGGCGCCGCCGCCTCCTCCTCCTCGGAGTCCTCGGACCCCTCGGACCCCTCGGACCCCTCGGACGCGTGGCTCACCGGGCAGCGCGGCGCCGGCGTCTCCGCGGCGGCGGCGCCGCCGCCCACCGGGCAGCCGCCCGAACCGGACGCCGCGCCGCTGCCGCCCAGCCGCGCCTGCATCTGCGCCCGAGCCTCGGCGATGCCCGCCTCGACGTGGAGGCCGGTGACCTCGGCGGCGTGCAGCTGCAGGGCGAGCCGCTCCACCTGCTCGCGGGCGAGGTTGCGCAGGAACCCCTCGGGGATGCGCTCGATGCGGCTCTCGGCCTCGAGGCTCCAGGGCAGCCGCACCGGCCCCGCCGGCTGGGGCGGGGCTGCGGCGACGATCGGGGCGCGATGCGGGCCGGCGGCGGCGTCGAGCCCCTCGAGCTCGGGCCGCACGTGGGCCTCGACGATCCCCACCGTGATCGCCGGCAGCCGGCGGGTGCGCGCCGCCTTCTCGACGATCGCCTTCACCCGGCGGCGCAGGTAGCCCGCGGGGAGCTGGTGGAGCAGCGCCCGCGCCTCCATCGTCCAGCCCAGCTTGCGGCCGTCGAAGCCGGTCTCGGGCGCCTCGCCCTCGGTGGCGGCGGTGGCGAGCAGGGCCTCGACGTCGATCCGCTCGAAGCCCTCCGGTGGACCCCCGCAGACCGGGCACACCACCGGCTCGTCCGCGCTGGCGGCGTAGCCGCAGGTGGTGCACAGCGCCCTCGCCCGCTCGATCGGTGGTTCCTCGACCATGGCACGCTCCGCCGCCTCCAGTGTGGCGGCGACCTCGCCGATGCGGCGCAGGGTCCGCTGGAAGGGCATCAGCTCGTCGACCGCACTGTCGACGTCGCCCGACGACACCACGGTGTGGCCCCGCTCGGTGCACCAGCGCAGCACCGCGGTGCGAGCGATGCCCCGGGCCGCGGCGGGGATGCGCTCCATCCGCGCCTCGGCCTCGTCGGTCCAGATCACCGAGTGGGCGGCGCGGGTGTCGAGCGGGGGAACGTGGGTGCGGCTGCTGAGCAGCACGTTGCACCCGGCGAGCCGCACCAGCTGCTCGGTGGTGCTGCCGATGTCCATCGCCGAGTCCGAGTGCACGCCGATGCGCCCCGCCACCAGCAGCCACGGCCGCCGCTCCCGGGCGAAGCGGAGCAGCTGCTCGAAGGGCTTGCCGTCGAGCAGGGTGATGGGGAGGTCGACGCCCTCCGCGGCGGCGGTGACGCGGGCCACCTGCAGGTGGGACTCGTAGATCTTCGCCAGCCCGGTGTCGATGATCTCCTCGTGGAGCGCCTCCTGCTCCTTGAAGCGGAAGACCTTCGACGCCTTCTCGCTGAGGACGTCGACGATGCTGTTGAACACCGCGTAGTGCAGGTAGGGGTCGTACACCGCCGCGGCCTCGACCGGGCGGCCGAGCGCGCGTCCCAGCGCCAGCGCGGTGCGCAGCCCGCCGAACGACTGCGGCGAGCCGTCGACGGCGACCAGGATGCCGCCATCCGCGAGGGTGCGGTCCCCGGTACCGCGCACCACCAGGGTATCGGTGCGCACCCGGCGCATCACCCGGTCGACGACGCTGCCCAGCCGCGACTCCTTGACCGCGCCCATCCCCAGGGCGCCCATCACCACCAGGTCGCAGCCGGTGGCGGGGTCGTTGATGTCGCGGACCAGCTCCTCCCAGTTGCGGCCATCGATGGCACGGGCCTCGAAGGGCACGCCGCGCTCCAGGCACCGGTAGCGCATCACGTCGGTGTACGAGTCGCTGATGAGCTGCAGCCCGGTGGCGATCAGGCTGTCGTGGATGCGCCGCTGGCGGAGCAGCTCGGCCTCGTCCTGGTACTCCGCCGGCAGCGTGTACTCCATCTGCTTGAAGCGGTAGTCGTGCATTCGCGCCGCGTACACGTGGGAGCCGATGCAGGACGCGCCGAACGCGGCGGCGAGCTCGACGGCGATGCTGACGCAGGCGGTGGAGTGGTCGGAGTTGTCGAGCGGGACGTAGATGCGCGAGAGCACCCGCGGCTCAGCCCGCTGCGCCTGGCACCACAGACATGACACGGACTATATCAGTTGATGCTGCCGCTCCAAGGGGCGCATTGCCCGTTGGAGAGCACAGGCTTCCACCCCTTGCTTACTGTCTCGTAAGCTGAGCGTCCTGGCTCGTGTCTGCGGCCCGTGCCATCTCCAGCAGGGGGCCGATCACCTGGGAGCTCAGCGCCGGATGGCGGAAGCGCTGCTCGGGGTGGATCTCGTAGACGGTGCGCCGGCCCACCCGCGTCCTGCTGACGAAGCCCTCGGTGCACAGGTCGGCGACGATGCGATGCGCGGCGCGCTCGGTGATGCCGACCCGGTCGGCGATGTCGCGCACCCGGGCATGCGGGTCACGGGCGATGACGACGAAGACGAGCCCGTGGTTGCTGAGCATCGACCAGGGACGCTCGCGGGCGGCCTCAGCGGTCTCGGGCGGCTCGACCGACAGGTCGGCGCGCACAGAAAGTGGACACATGAATAGGATGATATGCACAAGGACGCGGTGACGCAGCGACCCAGGCGGCAGCGCGACCCGCCGAGGAGGCCGGATCTGCCCGCGGGTGTCGCTCGTCCCTCGGAGCCGCCTCACCGCAGTCGGCGGATGAGGGTGGCGTGGCTCCGCGGCCTTCTCGACGAGGCGGCGACGGGCAGATCCGGCTGGAGGAGTTCGTCGTCGGCGTCGGCGCCGTCACCCGGCGGCGACAGGGTCATCCACAGGCCCGTCCCCAACCGGCTGGGCCGGTTGTGGGTTGGGTGGATAAGCATACTGGCATCCCTGGCCGTAGCGCATGGGTTCCAACGCGAAACCGACCCACCCGCCCCACACCGCTCAGAAGCGGCGTGGGGGCGGTGTCGGATTCCCCCCACCCCCCTGCTGAGGCGAGCCCGGCGGCGGCGGCGGCGGGCAGGACGGGTTCCGCGGCTGCTGCTGCGGCGAGCAGTTGGGCGGCCCGGACTGCGGCGGTGAGGTCCTCTGGGGCGGCGGTGCCGGCGGCGGCGTCCGCTGGGGCGGGGGCGCCGGCGGGGCGGTCCGCTGCGGCGGCGGCGCCGGCGGGGCGGTCCGCTGCGGCGGCGACGTGGGCGGCGCGGTCCGCTGCGGCGGCGCCGTGGGCGGCGCGGTCCGCTGCGGCGGCGAGGTGGGCGGCGCGGTCCGCTGTGGCGGCGACGTGGGCCATGGCGTCGGCGAGGGCGTCCGCTGCGGCGGCGAGGTGGGCGGCGGCGTCTGGCGCGACCCCTGGGTGGGAGCCGGTGCGAAGGTCGGCGAGGGCGTCCGCTGCGGCGGCGAGGTGGGCGGCGAGGAGGGCGCCGGCCGCGGGGTCGGGCGCGGGGTGGGCGCCGGGGTCGGCTGCGAGGGCACCGGCGGACTGGTCCGCGGAGGAGGCGGCTTCAGCGCCCCGGGGTCCTGGGGCGGGGTCGGCGACGCCGTCGGCGGCGGGGTGGAGGCCGCGGTGGGACGCGGGGTCGGCCGCTGCGTCGGCCCCGGCGTCGGGGTGGGTCGCGGCGTGGGCGACGACGTGGGCACCGGCGGGGCGCACCGCGGCGGCGGCGGCTTCAGCGCCCCAGGGTCCTGGGGCGGCGTCGGCGACGCCGTCGGCTGGGCGGTGGCGGTCGGGGCCGCGGTGGCGCTGGGCCTCGGCGTCGGCGTGGCGGTGGCACGGGGTGTCGGCGTGGCCGTGGGCCGCGGTGCCGGCGACGGCGAGGAGGTGGGCACCGGCGGGGCGCTCCGTGGCGGTGGCGGCCTCAGCGCGGCCGGGTCCTGGGACGGAACCGGGGTGGACGACGGCGTCGGGGTCGGCGCGGCGCGGGTCGGTCGCGGCGACGGCGACGGCGACGCCGTGGCCACCGGGGCGGCGTACTGGTACGAGTAGTAGCTCGGCGGGTAGCGGGGCGGCGGCGGCTTCAGCGAGCCGGTGTCCTGGCCATAGCCCGAGCCCGAGCCCGAGCCCCCGGTGTCCGCGGCGGTGCGCGAGCCGCCGCCGTTCGACGACCCGCCCCGGGCGGTGAGGGTGCCGTTCGGATCGGTGGAGGAGCCGCCGCCTCCGGCGGCCCCCCCCGCCGCCGCCGGCGCGCCCGCCGCCGCCTGCTGCCCGGCGGCGACGGAGCCCGCCGAGGCGGCACCCACCGAGGCGCCGGCCCCGGAGGAGCCCGAGGAGGCGCCCGACGAGGAGCCCGACCGGGGCGCCTGGACCACCGCGGGCGCGGGCAGGACGATCCGCGGGCCGGCGCCGCCACCTGCGCCGCCCGAGCCGCCGGAGCCGCCGGAGTTGTTGGGGACGTAGACGGGCTGCGGCCAGATCCCGGCGGCGCCGGCGTCGCCCTGGGCGACCAGCGGCACCGAGGTGTAGGGGGTGGTGAGGCTGCGGTCGGGGCCCCAGGTGTGGAGCGCGATGACGCTGGCGGCGGCCGCGGTGGCCGCGGCGGCGCCGACGGCGATCGGCATCCGCCAGCGCCCGATCGCCACGCTGGGGAGACGCGAGCCGGACGCCCCGGCGTCGACCGCGGCGGCCGCCGTGGAGCCGGGGGGCGGGCCCACCGAGGCCGCCAGCGCGGCGCGGATGCGGGCGCGCTGGCGGGGGCGGCCGTTGCGCCCGAGCAGCTCGGCGCCGCCGGCGGGCGCCGCCTCCTCCGAGGCCATCAGCTCGAGCATGCGCTCGCCGCTGTACTGGTTGCGCCGCTCCAGCGCGGCCTCTCGGTTCTCCGGCCCGGCGAGCTCGGCGGCGAGCGTCAGCAGCTCGTCGAGATCGCGCCCGGGCTCGTCACCCGCGTTTCGCTGGGCGTTGTCAACGCTCATAGCACCCGCCTCTCACGCGCCCCGAACCCCACCGGAGCGTCCGGGCGGGACCGCCCGCCAGGGCGCCGTCAGGGTGGTGCGCACACTCACCAACTTCCTGTGGGAAATCCTATCAAGTGCATCGAGAGAAAACACCTGCCAGCGATCGCGGCTGTGCCGCGACGGCTGTCACCGCGCCGCGGGAAGCGGCGCCGAGGCGCAGGCCGGGCAGCCCGGGTCACGCGGGAACGGCACCGCCCGCAGCCGCGGCCGCAGGGCGTCGAGCACGAGCACGCGGCCGCCCTGCCCGTCGCCGGCGGCGAGCAGGTACCGGAGCGCCTCCGCGGCCTGCAGGCATCCCACCATGCCGGCGACCGCACCGAGCACGCCGGCGGCGCGGCAGCCCGGCACCAGACCGGCGGGGGGCTCGTCGCCGAAGAGGCAGCGGTAGCAGGGGGCGCCCGGTGGCACCACCACCACCTGCCCGTCGAACCGCACCACCCCGCCGATCACCGCGCAGATCCCCAGCCGCACGCAGGCATCGTTCACCGCGAACTTCGTCGAGAAATTGTCAGATCCGTCAAGAACGAGGTCGTGACCGGCGAGCGTCGCCACCGCGCCGGCGGCGTCGAGGCGGCGCTCCACGGTGTCGACACGCACCTCCGGGTTGAGCCCGGTGACCCGCCGGCGCGCGCTCTCCACCTTGGGCTCGCCCACCGCCTCGGTGTCGTGCAGCACCTGGCGCTGGAGATTGTCGAGGGCGACGCGGTCGTCGTCGATCACGGTGATGCGGCCGACCCCGGCGGCGGCGAGATAGAGCACCGCCGGCGAGCCCAGCCCGCCGGCGCCCACCACCGCCACCGCCGCGGAGCGGAGCCGCAGCTGGCCGGCGCCGCCCACCTCGCGGAGCACGATCTGCCGCGAGTAGCGGACCAGCTCCTCCTCGCTCAGGTCCTGCTCCGGCGTCACGGGGTGGCCCGCTCCTCCGCGGGCACCAGGCGGTTCATGCGGCCGGTGGCGAAGCCCTCGAGGTCGAGGCTCACGAAGGCGTAGCCGGCGCCGCGCAGCGCCTCGACGCAGCGGCTGCGCAGCGGCTCGGTGGCGAGGCGGAGGAGATCGGCGGCGTCCTCGACCTCGATGCGCGCGCACTCGCCGTGCTCCCGCACCCGCAGCTGGGTGATGCCCTGGGCGCGCAGCCAGGCCTCGGCCAGCTCCACCCGGCGCAGCGCGGTCAGGGTGATCGGGGTGCCCCGGGGGATGCGTGAGGAGAGGCAGGCCTGCTGCGGCTTGTCCCAGGTGGGCAGGCCGAGGGCGCGGGAGGCGGCACGGACCTCCGCCTTGGCCACCCCCGCCTCGGCGAGCGGGCTGACCACCCCCGCCTCGCGGGCGGCGCGCTGGCCGGGGCGGTGGTCGCCGAGGTCGTCGGCGTTGGTGCCGTCGCAGATCGCCGCCAGCCCGTGGCTGGCGGCGAGCGGTCCCAGGGTGGCGTAGAGGTCGTCGCGGCAGTGGTAGCAGCGGACGCCGTCGTTGCGGAGGAAGTCGGGGTCGGCGAGCTGGGCGGTCGGGGTCTCCAGCAGCCGGGCGCCGATGTGCGCCGCGGTGGCCCGCGCCGACGCGATCTCGGTCTCCGGGTACGCGGCGCTCAGCCCGATGGCGCCGGCCGCCCGCGCCCCCAGCACCTCGTGGGCGAGGGCGAGCACCAGCGCGGAGTCGGCGCCGCCGCTGAAGGCGACCAGCACCGACCCCAGCCCGCGCAGCCGGCCGCGCACCGTCTCGAGCTTCGTCTCCAGGTCCATCGCTACCAGCTCACCACCCGCACCGCGTGTGCCATCGCCTCGACGATCGCAGCGTACTCGAGGGCCGCGGCGGTGGGCGGCAGGCCGCGCCGCCGCCGGTCGTCGGCGCACACCGAGAGCCGGTCGCAGCGCGGCGCATGCTCGGAGCCGAGCGCGTAGACGGCGTCGTGGAGGAGCACGCAGTGCACCTCGTGGCCGAGGGCGCGGTCGGCCTCGACGGCGGCGAGCGCGGCGGCGTCGACCACGGTGAGCAGGTGGAGCACGGTGGCGGCGCTCACACCGCCAGCACCCGCGCGGTCGCGCCCCAGCGGCGCGCGAACTCCTCGGGGCCGGCGACGGTCACCCCGCGGCGGCAGGATCCGGCATCGGCGCCGGCGGCGGCGAGCGACCCGGCGTCGACCAGCACCGTCGCCCCGACGTCGTCGAGGAGGCCGTCGAGGTCGCGGCCGGGATCGCCGGCCATCCAGGGGCGGACGTCGAGGGGCAGCGCCCAGCCGGCGCCGTCGCCGCACAGCCACACCGTCACCTCGCCGCCGTCGAGCCCGAGCGCGAGGGCGATGCGCAGCCCCAGCCAGCCCCGCTCCGACGCCGGCCCGCTGCGCACCACCACCAGGGCGGGCTCGGCGGTGGGGGGAGGGCTCACAGCACCAGCACCCGGTCGGCGTCGGAGGCGAGGCCGCCGAGGTCGACGAACGAGCCCCGGCCGGGGGCGCCGGGGCGGTCCCACCCCCGCACCGCGGCGTCGGCGCTGCAGTGCACCACCCGGGCGCCGGCCTCGCGCAGCGGGGCCATCGAGTCGGTGTGGAAGGTGCCGTCGCCGGCGAGGAAGAGGCTCACCCGCCAGCCCTGCCGGAGCGCCGCGCCGGCGAGCTCACGAGCGCTGTGGGCCCCCTCGCTGCGCGGCCCGGAGAGCAGCACCACGAGGAGGTGGAGCCCGGCCGTCAGAGACGGGCCGCCGCGGTCAGGGGACCGCCGACGAAGCTCTCGTAGTCGATCAGCTCGCGCACCGTGGGGTGGTCGCCGCAGAGCACGCAGGCGTGGTTGCGCCGGAGGCGCATCTCCCGGAAGCTCATCGCCAGCGCGTCGTGGAGCAGCAGCCGTCCGACCAGCGGCTTGCCCATACCGGTCAGCAGCTTGATCGCCTCCACTGCCTGGAGCGTGCCGATGACGCCGGGCAGCGCCGCCAGCACCCCCGCCTGGCGGCAGGAGGGCACCATCCCCGGAGGCGGCGGCTCGGGGTAGAGGCAGCGGTAGCAGCCGCTTCCCGGGACGAAGTCGGAGACCTGCCCCTCGAAGCGGAAG
Organism: Candidatus Dormiibacterota bacterium; assembly: GCA_036495095.1. Taxonomy (NCBI): domain Bacteria; kingdom Bacillati; phylum Candidatus Dormiibacterota; species Candidatus Dormiibacterota bacterium. The sequence goes on from DASXNK010000027.1 coordinate 22,531, forward strand.
ATCGACCCGTGGACCAGCGACTTGCCGAGCAGGTACGCGGCGTCGTTGGCGAGGTAGCGGGTCTGGAAGTTGTCGGTGCCGTCGACGATCAGGTCGTAGTCGCGGAACACCTCGAGGGCGTTCTCACGGTCCAGGGTGAGGCTGTGGGCCACCACCTCGACGTCGGGGTTGAGCTCCCGGGCGCGCTCCGCCGCCACCTCCGCCTTCAGCCGCCCCCGGGCGGCGTCGGGGTGGATGACCTGGCGCTGCAGGTTGCTGAGGTCGATGCGGTCGCCGTCGAGCAGGCCGAGCCGGCCAACCCCGGCGGCGGCGAGGTAGAGGGCGACCGGCGACCCGAGGCCGCCGACCCCGAGCACCAGCACCGAGCTGGAGAGCAGCCTCCGCTGCCCGGCGGGGCCGAGCTCGCCGAGCACGATGTGCCGGCTGTAGCGCTCGATCTGCTGGTCGGAGAGCTCCTCCACCTCGCTCACGAGCCGGTCACCGTCGGCAGCGGCGACCCGCCGGTGGGCAGCGACTTGTAGATGCCGTGGAAGACGCCCTGCTCGCGGCGGTCGCGCACCATGTCGGCGAGGGTGGTGTGGTCGAGGATCTCGCGCATCGCGTCCTCGGCGCGGAGCAGCGAGCTGCGGATCGAGCAGCCGAAGCTGTGCTCGCAGGTCTCCGGCGCGGAGAAGCACTCCATCTGCGCGGCCTGGCCCTCGAGGATGTCGATGGCGCCGCCGAGGGTGACCTCCTCCGGAGGCCTCGCGAGCATGTGCCCGCCGCGCGGTCCCCGGGTGCTGCGCACCAGCCCGGCGCGGCGCAGGGTCATCAGCAGCTGGTCGAGGAAGGGGCCGGGGACGTGCTGGCGTGCGGCGATGTCGTGGCTTGGCACCGGGGCCTCGCCAAACCGCTCGGCGAGGTCGAGGAGGGCGCGGATGCCGTAGTCCGCCTTCATGCTGATCTTCATGCCGCAACCTCGGGGGCCGGGGAGACCGTGTTCGCGGGCGGACGGTGTCGACGCGTCGGACAGTGGGGTTGGATTGTTGACCTCCTGTGTCACCAATCGTACTCCGCGCTCCATCGGGCGTCAACGTGGGGTGGCGGACGCCGACCCGACGGCGGTCAGCCGCGGGGCGGTCGCGACCCCGCGGCCGCCGACTCCAGCCCGAGCGCGTGCACCGCGATCGAGTGGTTCAGCTTCGCGAGGACGCGCCCGAGGTCGGCCCGCTCCTCCTCGGTCCACCCGGTGAGCACATGCTCGAACCTGTCGGTGCGCCGGCGCTGCACCTCGACCATCAGATCGCGTCCGCGCGGGCTCGGCGTCACCCGGCAGGATCGGCGGTCGTCGGGATCGACGCTCCGCTCGGCGAGGCCGTCGCGGAGCAGCGCCGCCACCTGCCGGGTCACCGTCGACCCGTCCAGCCCGACCCGCTCGGCGAGGCTGTGGATGGAGAGCGGGCCGGTCTCGTCGAGGGTGCGGAGCAGCAGGTAGCCGGCGCGGTCGAGTTCGGGATGGGCCCGCCCGCGGCGGCTGAGCAGCTCCAGCGAGCGCGCCAGCACCGCCATCTCGGTCTCGATGCGGTGGAGGTGGTCGGCTTGCGAGCGATCCACGATTGGTGTATCGTACAACGAAAATAGCTGCTGGATACAGGTAACGAGGGAACGGGAACGAGCGAGGCGGTGCGCTTCAGGTCGCGGGTGTGAGCAGGGCGAGGGCTGTGCCCGCGGCAGTGCCCGATCCGGTCATGACCCGGCCCGCGGCGACCGCCCGGCCCGGTGCTGTGCCGCGCCCGATGGCGTCGACCCGGGCGAGCGCGGCGACCCGGACGAAGCCCGCGACGCGGCGGCCATCGCCAGCGCCGGTCCCGACCCCGGCACCGGCCCCCGCCGCCTCCCGAGCCGCGGCGCCGACCGCCGAGACCAGCATGCAGCAGCGCAACTGGCTGCTGCCGCTGATGGTGATCATGGTCGGCAGCTTCATGGCGGTGCTCGACACCAGCATCGTCAACGTCGCGATCCCACGCCTCCAGAACGACTTCGGCGCCTCGACCGACCAGGTGCAGTGGGTGGCGACGGCGTACACCCTGGCGCTCGGCATCGTCACCCCGCTCACCGGCTGGCTCGGTGACCGCTACGGGCTCGACCGCATCCAGAACGCCGCGCTGATCCTCTTCGTGTTCGGCTCGGCGCTGTGCGGCATCGCCTCCAGCCTCAACGTGCTGATCGCCTTCCGGATCTTCCAGGCCATCGGTGGCGGCCTGCTCCCCGCGGTCTCCCAGGCGATGGTCTACCGGATGGTGCCGCGGGAGAAGATCGGCACCGCGATGGGCATCTACGGGTTCGGGGTGGTGGTGGCGCCGGCGATCGGCCCGACCATCGGCGGCTACCTGGTCCAGTACGTCAACTGGCGGCTGATCTTCTACATCAACGTCCCCATCGGCGTGGTCGCGTCGGTGCTCTCCCTCATGCTCCTCCCCAAGTTTCCGAGGATCGCCGGCCAGCGCTTCGACCTCGCCGGGTTCCTGGCGATCGCCGTCGGGCTGTTCTCGCTGCTGCTCGCCCTCTCCGAGGGCGAGACCTGGCACTGGACCTCCTACCGCGTGATGGGCCTGATCGCCATCGGCATCCTGAGCCTCGCCCTCTTCGTGGTCATCGAGCTCTCCATCGCCGAGCCGATGCTCGACCTCCGCGTCTTCCGCTCGGGGGCGTACACCATCTCGTCGCTGCTGGTCGCCATCCTCTCGATCGGTCTCTTCGCCGGGCTCTTCTATGTGCCCCTCTTCCTGCAGAACGGGGACAGCATGGGCGCGTTCGACACCGGGCTGCTGCTGCTCGCACCCGCGGTGGTGACGGTGATCATGATGCCGATCTCGGGATGGCTCTACGACCGCATCGGCGCCCGCTGGCCGGCGGTGATCGGGCTCGCGGTGGTGGCCTGGAGCTCCTACCTGATGCACTCGATGAACACCGACACCTCGCGCGGGACGTTCATGATCTGGCTGGCGATCCGCAACCTCGGCACCGGGCTGGCCTTCATGCCGATCATGGCCGGGTCGATCGCGGTGCTCCCGATGCGGCTGGTGAGCCGCGCCAGCGCGCTGAACAACATCGTGCTCCGGGTCTCCTCCGCCCTGGGTCTGGCCCTGCTCACCGCGCTGCTCACCGGCCAGCAGGCCCAGCAGCTGACCGACCGGTCGGCGCTGCTCCCCGCCGTCGACCCCGGCAACACCTCGCTCGGGGCGCTGGCCGCCCGGGGCCCGTCCGGCCTGATCGGGCTCGCCAACAGCACCGGCATCCAGGTCTTCAGCAGCGCCATCGCCGATCTCTTCCTGCTCCTCGCCGGCCTGACCGCGCTCGGAGTCCTGCTCGGGCTGATGCTCCCCCAGCGCCGCAGGGCCGCCGCGACGCCCGGCCCCGCGGTCCACGCCGAGGTCTGAGATCGGCCTCCCCTGGTAGGCTGGCCCCCAGCATGTCCACGGCGCCGCCCCGTCCGGGTCAGCCGCCGGGCGCCCCCACCCCCCCGGCCCGCCGGCCGCTGTGGCGGTCGTCGCGGTGGTGGATTCTCGTCGGCGTGGTCCTCGTCGCCAACATCCTCATCGCCAACTTCGGCCCCGGCCAGAACTCGGTCCACCGGGTGACCATCCCCTACTCCACCTTCAAGGACGAGGTGCAGAAGGACAACGTGGTCAGCGTGACCGGCACCGGCGAGTCCATCGACGGCAAGGCGAAGAAGGCGGTCGGCGCCCCGGGCAGCAGCGACAGGTCCGTCGACTTCCACACCGAGCGACCCGCCTTCGCCAGCGGGCCCAACGGCGACAACCTCGAGCTGCTGCTCGAGCAGCACCACGTGCAGGTGAGCGCCAACCCGGCGAGCAGCAGCACCCTGCTCACCGTCCTGGTCAGCTTCGGCCCGACCCTGCTCTTCCTGGGTCTCTTCCTGCTCATCATCCGGCGCAGCTCCGGCGGCGGCGCCGGCGGGGTCTTCGGCCTGGGCAAGAGCAAGGCCCGGCTCTACGACCCGGAGCGGCCGCGCACCACCTTCGCCGACGTCGCCGGCATCGAGGAGGCCAAGCAGGAGCTGGAGGAGGTGGTCGACTTCCTCCGCGAGCCGGCCAAGTACCAGCGCCTCGGCGGCACCATCCCCAAGGGCGTGCTCCTGGTCGGCGCCCCGGGCACCGGCAAGACCCTGCTCGCCCGCGCCGTCGCCGGCGAGGCCGGGGTGGCGTTCTTCTCGATCTCCGCCTCCGAGTTCGTCGAGATGATCGTCGGGGTCGGCGCCTCCCGGGTCCGCGACCTCTTCGCCAAGGCGCGCGCCGCCGCCCCCTCGATCATCTTCATCGACGAGCTCGACGCCATCGGCCGCAGCCGCGCCTCGGGGATGCGGCTGGGCGGCACCGACGAGCAGGAGCAGACCCTCAACCAGATCCTCACCGAGATGGACGGCTTCGACTCCCGCGAGGGGGTGGTCGTCCTCGCCGCCACCAACCGCGCCGATGTCCTCGACCCCGCACTGCTGCGGCCGGGCCGCTTCGACCGGCGGGTCGTGGTGCAGCCGCCCGACCGGGCGGGGCGGGCCGCCATCCTGCGCATCCACACCCGTGAGGTGCCCCTCGCCCCCGACGTCGACCTCGACGCCATCGCCGCCATGACCACCGGGCTGGTGGGCGCCGAGCTGCGCAACCTGGTCAACGAGGCGGCCCTGCTCGCCGCCCGGCTCGGCCGCGACGCGGTCACCCGGCAGGACTTCAGCAACGCCCTGGAGAAGATCATCCTCGGCGCCGCCCGCCACATCGTGCTCACCCCCAAGGACCGCGAGCGCACCGCCGTCCACGAGTCCGGGCACGCGCTCCTCGCCCTGCTCATCCCCGGCACCGACCCGGTGCGCAAGGTGTCGATCGTGCCCCGCGGCATGGCCCTCGGGGTCACCGTGCAGAGCCCGGTCGACGACCGGCAGAACTACCCGGAGGACTACCTGCGCTCCCGGATCACCGTCGCCCTGGGCGGCCGCGCCGCCGAGCAGGTCGTGTACGGGCTGGTCACCACCGGCGCCGAGAACGACCTCCGCCAGGTCACCCAGATCGCCCACCAGATGGTGGCGCGCTGGGGGATGAGCGACCGGGTGGGCCCGCTCAACTTCGGCGACGACGACGAGGCCGGACGGCCCTTCGGCGGCCCCCGTCCCTACAGCGAGACCACCGCGGAGATCATCGACTCCGAGGTGCGGCTGATCGTCGAGCAGTGTTTCGACCAGGCGTGCGCGCTGCTGAACGAGCACCGCTGGCGGCTCGACGAGCTCACCCGCGCGCTCGTCGAGGAGGACTCGATCGACGAGGACGAGGTCCTCCGCGTCGCCGGCCTCCGCCGCGACCCCGACGGCAGCGTGGTGGTGGTGGTCTCCGCGCCGCCGGTGCGCGCCGCCGCCGGGGGGTGAGCGGATGGCGGACCGTCGTGTCGACCTGGTCCGGCGGGCCCGCATCGAGCAGATCGCCCTCGAGGCCACCCGCGCGGTGCTGCCCGAGGATGCGCCGCGCGAGCTCCACTGGCGCGCCATGGACGCGGCCGAGGCGGCGATCGCGCCCCGCGACGGCGCTCCCGACCAGCCCGCCGAGGTGATGGCCGCCACCGCGCGGAGCGTGGTGGCGGGGATCTGCGCCGAGGCGGGGCTGTCGCCACGGGAGCGCGGCACGGCCTGACCGGCTTCGTCCGGCGGTCGGCGATAATCTCTCGAACATGAGTACGGCGGCCAGTCCCCGGCGGCGCGGCGCCCGCGGCGCGGCGCGCCGCCCGGCGTGGGCCGAGCAGGTCCCCGGTCCAGGCGACCCGATGCCCGACCAGGTGGAGCAGTTCCTCGACAACCTGCGGGTGCAGCGCAACCGTCCGTCCACCACGGTGCGCGCCTACCGCCAGGATCTGGCCAAGTTCGTCGCCTACCTGCGCACCCATCCCCGGGAGGACCGGTGGTGCGACGCGATCGACCGCGAGCGGCTGCGCCGCTACCAGATCGAGCTCGCCCAGGTGCTGGTCCACGCCCGCAGCCGGGCCCGGGCGCTGGTCGCGCTGCGCCGCTTCCTCGCCTATGCGTACGACGAGGGCTGGACCACCGAGGAGTTCAGCCGGGTGGTGATCGTGCCCCGCTACGCGGTCGGCGACCCCCACCCCGTCCCCACCGAGACGGTGCCCCGGCTGCTGGCGGCGCTGCCCACCGCGAGCCTGCGCGACCTCCGCGACCGCGCCCTCGTCCAGCTGCTCATCGCCACCGGCTGCCGGATCTCCGAGGCCTGCGCCCTCGACCGCACCGACGTGCGCCCGGACGGGTTCCGGGTGCTCGGCAAGGGCGGCCGGCACCGCACCGTGTACATGACCGAGGGCGCGCTGGCGGCGGTGCGCGAGTACCTCGACCGCCGCGGGCCCGACGGCAGCGCCGCCCTCTTCATCAGCCTGGCCCGCCCCGAGCTGGTCGGGGGCAGGGCCCCGGCGGGCAACCGGCTCACCACCGATGGCGCCCGGAGCGCGCTGCTGGCGCTGCGCCGCCGCTTCGCCGAGGACCCCGCCCTCTTCGCGCTCATCGCCGACCTGCGCACCCCCCACGGCGCCCGCCACACCACCGCCACCACCCTGCTCGAGGCCACCGACGGCGACGTCCGCCTCGTCCAGGAGGTGCTCGGCCACGCCACCCTCGAGACCCTTCGCGTCTACACGGAGATCACCGACCGGCGCAAGCGCGCCGCCTACCAGCGGCTCGGCGAGTACCTCGCCGAGCAGGGCGCGGACGGCGCCGGGGGCGGCG
>DASXNK010000028.1 GCA_036495095.1 Candidatus Dormiibacterota bacterium
CTACCAGCGCTCCGCGGCCGCCGGGCAGCCGGGCAACGACATCGTCGCCTTCCACCGCGAGCCACACTTCGAGCACATCGATCAGCTCGCCGTGGGCGACGTCGTCGAGGTCCAGGACCGTGCCTGCCGCACCTGGCACTACCGGATCACGCAGAGGTCGGTGCTGGCGCCCGACGCGGTCACCCAGCTCGGGTCCACAGCCGACGCCGAGCTCACCCTGGTCACCTGCACGCCCTGGTTCCAGGACGACAAGCGCATCGTCTGGCGGGGCGTTCTCACCGACACCACGCCGCCGGCCTCCCCCGCCGTGCCGGGACCGGCATCGGCTCCCCCCCAGCCCGTCGTGGTGCCGTTCACGCCGGCGCCGGTGCCGGCGCCGGCACCGACACCCGCACCCACGCCCAGACCCGTACCGACGCCGACCCCCACTCCCACGGCGGCGCCGGCTCCCCCATCGACGCCCGCTCCCACGCCGGCCCCCACTCCCTCACCCTCGCCGGCTCCGACGCCAACGCCGACGCCGACCGCCGGTCCGACGCCCTCTCCCACCCCGACGGGCACTCCCTCGCCGACCCTGGTTCCCTCTCCCACGCCGCCGGCCCCGACCCCATAGCCGAGCCCGCCCACGGCGCCGTCCGCGCGCCGGTCAGGCCCGGGCGATGGCGAGGGTGTTGCTGAGGACGACGGCGAGGCCGAAGAGCACGAAGACCCGGAACGCGACGCGGCGGCGGCGGCCGTGCAGCCCGGCCAGCGCACCCAGGGTGACGAGCATGACGACGCCCGCCTTCAGCGCCAGCGCGAGGAGGAGGTCGCCGGCCATCAACGAGGCGAAGAGCGGGTTGCCCTCGGCAAGGCCGCCGTGCGCCAACGCCTCGGTGGTGGTGAGCATGTCCAGCGCCTCGGCGGCGAGGAACATCGCGGCGAGCAGCCGGCAGCGGCGGTCGGCGAGCCCCTCGAGCAGGTTCGCCAGGGGGCTCATCGCCGGTGCCGGCCCTCCGTCGCCGCTCATGGGGTCGCCTCGGCGAGCCCTCCGGCCCGGGTGGGGACCGGGGCTGCGACCGGGACGCCGAGCAGCTCCGCCTCCCAGACGCCGTTCCTCCGCTGCATCTCCAGCCAGGAGCCGGCGACCACCGACGTGACCAGCGCGAGCATCACCAGCGATGCGAAGAAGCCCTGGTTGATGATGCCCGCGTCGTACGCGACCGAGGCCAGCACGATCGCCGGCCCACCCCTGGCGTTGAGCGCCACGGACAGGTTGCGGGCCTGACGAGGAGGCTCGCCGGCGATGCGAGCGCCCGCATACACGCTGACCGACTTGGCCACGCACGCATACCCGAGGAAGACCAGGAAGAACCCGAGGTCGAAGTGGTCGAGGAGGTTGAGGCGCAGCCCCACCACCGCGAAGTAGAGGGGGATGAAGAAGGCGAAGGAGAAGCTGCGGATGGTCTCCTGAGCTCTGACGGAGGCGTGGTCGTCACCCAGCTCGCCGGAGAGGATGCCCGCCACGAACGCGCCGAAGTACGCCGCCACGCCGACGAACAGCGCCAGCGCGGTCATGCTCATCAGGAACATCACCTGGAAGGCGAGCGGGCTGCTCTGCTGGATCAGGTTCCCACCTCGTCCGGCGAGCCGCTGCAGGAAGGCGCGGCCGAGCAGCAGCGGAAGGCAGAAGAACAGTGCCGAGACGACCACGTAGTAGAGGTCGCCGAGCCCGCTGTTCGGGCGCAGCGCGAGGATGCTCGGCAGGCTGAAGGGCTCCGCGTGCGCGGGATGCACCATCCCGAGGGCGATGCTGAGCACGCAGTAGAGGACGACGTCCTCCAGGACCGCCACCGACAGCACGATGCGCGCAAAGGCGGTGTGGATGATGCCGAGGTCGGTCATGATCTTCGAGATCACGGGGATGCTGGTGACCGCGACCGCGCACGCGAAGACCAGCACGAGCGCGGTGCGATCGTGCGCCGCACCGATCAGGTGGCCGGGGTCGTAGACGGCGAGGAATGCCAGTCCCGCGGCGAAGGGCACCAGGTTCCCGACCACCGCCACCCAGGTGATCGCCCGCCGCTCCCTGGAGCGCACCCGGGCTCGAAGCGCCGCGCCCGAGCAGAACATCAGCAGGAAGAGGCCGAGCTGGTACACGGCGCCGAGGAAGACACCCACCGCCGTACCCTGATGGAAGATGGCGCCCTGCCAGCCCGGGAGCAGGTGTCCGAACAGGGTGGGTCCGAGGATCAGGCCCCCGATGATCTCGCCCGCCACCCGAGGCTGGCGCAGCCGCGCGCACAGCTGGCCGCACAGGTGCGCCCCGGCCAGCAGCAGGATCAGCGCCAGCAGCAGACGCGTGGTGTCGGCGTTGCTGAGGCTCACGACACCGCTCGCACGGCGTCGAGAAGCACCTCGGAGAGCTCCGGACGGCAGACCAGCAGGTCGGGGAGGCTGGGGTCGGGCCGGTTGTACCGCAGCGGGGTCCCGTCCACGCGCGAGGCGTGGAACCCCGCGGCGAGGGCCACGCCGACGGGCGCGGCGGAGTCCCATTCGTACTGCCCGCCGGCATGCAGGTAGGCGTCGGCCTCGCCGAGGACCACGGCCGCGATCTTGGCGCCCGCGGAACCCATGGGGACGAGCCGTGCACCGAGGTGCTCCGCCACCCTGGTGGCGACATCGGGCGGCCGGGTCCGGCTGACCAGGATGCGAACCGGCGTCCCCGCCTCGGCGGCACGGCGGGACGGTGGCTGCGAGGTGGACAGCACCAGGCCACGACCGGGGAGGGCCACCGCGGCCGCGGCGATCTCGCCCTCCTCCCAGAGCGCCACGTGGACCGCCCAGTCCACCCGCCCCGGCTCACCGAACTCGCGCGTCCCGTCGAGCGGGTCGATGATCCAGACCCGTCGCGCGGTCAGCCGGCCCGGGTCGTCGACGCCCTCCTCGGAGAGGACGGCGTCGTCGGGGTGGCGCCGTCCGATCTCTGCGGCGAGCAGCACCTGGGAGCAGCGGTCGCCGAGCGCGCCCAGGTCCCTGCCGGTGGTGATGTGCCGGATCGCGGTCAGCAGGCTGCCCGCATCCCGGGCGAGCCGCTCGGCGTCGTCGTGGTCCTGCGATCGCGTGGTGCGGCCGGGAAGGAGGGTCACCGTCATCTCAGCGCGAGCGCGGGACCACGCTCGCCGGGAAGCTCCCGAGCCTGGACGTCGGTGCGATATCCATACGCGCGCAGGGTGGAGCCGATGCTCCGCTCCAGTGCGGCCACGGCATCGGGACCGAGATCGTGACGGAAGGCGTCCAACCGGCCGGAGCCCCCGCGGAAGCGCGAGAACTGGACCTCGAAGTCGTCGTCCCAGCCCAGTCCCGCGAAGTCGAGCATCCTGGCCATGTGGTGGCGGGGACGGGCGATCAGCTCCTCGTAGCGGACCTCGAGCCAGGAGTCGGCGGGCACGGTCGCCTGGGCCACCTCGAAGGCCTCGAGGAGCATCTTCCAGCCCAGACCGGCGAGCACCGCGAAGGAGCGTCCCGAGGCGCTCCACGCAGCCTCGTACTCCGGGGGCAGCTGTCCCAGGTGCCAGGCATCGGGCCCCCCATAGCCGCGCCACCATCCCATCTGCAGCCACGAGCTGGCCACCGCGCGCCCATCACGGACGACGTGGACGAAACGCGCCTCGGGGAAGGCGGCGCGGAGGAAACCGACCCGCGGCCAGCCGGTGACGTGGTGCACGAAGACCGGCCGCCGCTGCGCCGCCATCCGGCGCTCGAAGAACGACTGCAGGCGCTCGCGCACCCAGGGAACGCAGTCCTCGGCGACGAGGTCGCGGCACGGCGTCGAGATCAGGGACGCCACCTGGCGGTCGAGCACGCCCCAGCCCTCCGACGGGCTGACCCGCAGCCGGCCACGCTCGACCAGCTTCCGGCGGTCCTTGAAGGGGCGCAGCCGCGGGTCCCGGAAACCCTGCTGGCGGTGCAGGGTGTTGTTCCAACGGCCGAGGAGGTCGAGATGGCTGAGCTTGTCGTCGACGTTGGACACGAAGCCGACCCCCCGGTGCCGTGCCAGGGTCTCGACGGCCAGTGTCGATCCGCAGCGGCCGGTGCCGACGACGAAGACGAGCATCACGCGCCCCCCATGGTGGCCGGAACTCTCGGACTGCCGATCAGGTCGCCCCGGTTCCGGCCCGCGGGGCCGACCAGCCGGGGCCCGTCCTCGTCGATCTCGATGACGGTGACCGAGCCACGCTCGATGGGAACCCGCCACCGCTCTCCCTCCAGCCTCTCGATCGCGGTGAGGACCAGCCGGATCATCACCGCGTGGCTGATCGCGGCCACGTTCTCGTCGCGATGCCGTTCCCCGATCAGCCTCAGCGCCGCGAGCATGCGCTCCTGTGCCGCGGTGAGACGCTCACCGTCGGGGCAGACGGCGTGCTGCGGAGAGGTGCGATACAGGCCGAAGGCGACTTCGTCCCGCGCCGCGGCCTCGGCGGCGGTCAGGCCCTCCCAGGTCCCGTAGTCGAGGTTGACGAGGCCGTGGAGGATGCGCAGGTCGGGCACCCCCGCCTCGTCGGCGACGACCTGGGCGGTGGCGATGGTGCGGCGGAGCGGGCCGGTGTAGACCGCGGTCAGGCCGACACCCGAGAGCCGCCGTGCCGCGTCGACGGCGTCCTGGTATCCCTGGGCGTCGAGGGGCACGTCGCGGCGTCCGCGGTAGCGGTTCTCGACGTTCATCCTGGTGGTGCCGTGCCGGACCAGGTGGATCCTGCAGGCGGCGAGCGGCGTGATGGCGAGCCTCTGCGGTTCGGAGGGTGTCGCGGAGGGGACGGCGAAGCGCATGGAGACTCCTCGGGGTGATGGTGAATCAGTGGGCGCCGTGGCGCGACAGCAGCGCGGGAAGGGTGCGCGCCAGGATGGAGAGGTCCATCCGCAGCGACCAGTTGGCGACGTAGAAGAGGTCGTACCGGACGTAGTCGTCGAAGGCCAGCTCGTGACGGCCGTTGACCTGCCAGAGCCCGGTGACCCCGGGCCGGACGAGCAGCCGGGCGTGCAGCCGGGCGTCGTAGTGCTCGGTCTCGCTGGGAAGCGCCGGCCGGGGGCCGACCAGGCTCATGTCACCGCGGAGCACGTTGAGCAGCTGCGGAAGCTCGTCGAGCCCGAGGCTGCGCAGCGTGCGCCCCAGGGGGTGGACGCGCGGGTCGTCGCGCAGCTTGAAGAGGATGCCGTCGGCCTGGTTGGCGGAGCCCACCTCGGCGAGCAGCGCCTCGGCGCCGACCACCATCGAGCGGAACTTGTACATGCGGAAGGGGCGGCCCTCCCGGCCGACGCGCTCCTGCACGAACATCACCGGGCCCGGGCTGGTGCGCCTGATGGCCAGCGCGATGGCGCCCATGAGCGGTGCCGCCGCCACCATCAGGAGCGCACTGCCGCAGATGTCGAGGGCGCGCTTGACCGCGGCGTTGCGCCGTCCCAGCCGGTGGCGCCGCAGGGCGAGCAGGGTCAGCCCGTCGATGCGCGCGAGCGCGACCCGCGAGGCGTCCATGTCGGACAGCCCCGGAGAGAGGATGACGTCCACGTCCAGCGGCTGCAGCGCCCGCTGCACCGCGATCAGGTTCTCGGCGGTGACGGTGGCGGCAACGATCACCGCGCCGGCATCGTTCTCACGCACCGCGTCGGCGATGAGGTCGAGCGAGCTCCACACCGGATGGCCGTCGATGGTGCCGCCGAAGCCGCCGCCGGGGACGTCGACGAAGCCGGCCACCGCGTACCCGCGCCAGGGCTGCCGGGTCAGGGTGCGCACCAGCGCGCGCGACTCCGCGTCCACCCCGACGACGAGGACGCGCCGGCCGGTGACGCCGGCGGCGTTCAGGCGGCGGATCACCTTGCTGGCGCCGATCCGCCACAGCGCCAGGGTGGGCACGCAGGTGCACCAGACCACCGCCACCCAACCCGCGGTCACGTCGATGTCCATCACCAGGACGACGACCACGACCGCCGCCAGCGAGAACGAGACCGCCTCGACGAGCCTGCGCAGCTCGAGGTGGATGCGCCGGCTGCGCCAGTAGAGGCCGCAGCAGGCGAGGACGCCGATCCAGATCGGCAGGGTGACGTAGACGTCCCGCGCCGAACCGGCGTGCAGGCTCAGGTGACGGAGCACCGAGCGCTCCACCCGTGGGGTGAGCGCGAGGGCGTAGACGGCGCCGACGGTGAGCAGGTCGCCGAGCACCAGGATCGCGCCGAGCAGGGCGTCGCGCCGCGCCGCCACCGAACGCGGCGGTACCGCGTGGCGGGCCCGGGTGCGCAGCGGCGCCGCGGGGACGCTGATCTCGATGAGCCCGCGCGCCTCGCGCTGGGAGCTCGGCCGGGTGTCGACGTCGGTGTTCACTGCACCGCCTCGGGCACCGCGGTGGGCTCCGGGCGTCCCACGATCTCCAGGTCTGCCCGTGCGCCGGTGAGCGTCAGCTCGGGCACCGGCGCGAGCACCGGGGCGCGGCGCTCGAGCAGCTCCGCGTAGACC
>DASXNK010000029.1 GCA_036495095.1 Candidatus Dormiibacterota bacterium
GGCCGAGGACCTGGTTCTGCTGCGCCTTGGCCTGCGCCTGCTGGAGGTCGGCCTGGTCGATCTGCAGCTGAGCCTTCGCCTGGTCGACGTTCGGACACGTCGTCGTCGGAGGGTTGGGGACGCAGCTCTCGGCCGCGTTCACGGCCTGCTGCTGACCATTGACCAGCGCCTGGGCGGAGTTGATCGCCGCCTGGTCGACGTTGTGCTGGGCGCTGAGGTTGCGCTGCGCGGTGGCGAGGTTGGCCTGGTCGACGTTGAGCGTTCCCTGGACCTGGGCCTGGGTCTGGCGCAGCGAGGCGGCGGCGACGGAGATCGCCTGCTGATCGGTGCGGGTGGTGTCGTTCAGCTGCGCCTGGAGGGCGACCACCGCCTGCTGGTCCTGGGTGATCAGCCCCTGCGCCGCGGCCAGCGCGGTCTGCAGCGCGATCTGCGACCCGGTCACCGTCTGCTGGCCCAGCTGCTGGGTGTCGATGACGTTGTTGCGGGCGCCGCCGATCAGGGGGCGGGCGTTGTTCACCTGGGACACGGCGATCTGCTGCTGGACGTTGGTCGAGCCGGGCGCGTCCTGGGCCAGCTTGGCCCCGGCCGACTGCAGCGCGATCTGGGCGTTCTTCAGCTGGGTCTGGGCGTCGGTGGGGTCGAGGCTGGCGAGCACCGTGCCGGCGGCGACCGTCTGCCCGGCCTGGACGCCGATGGTCTGGACGTGGCCGTTGGAGCCGAAGTCGAGATCGGTCTCGCTCGAGGGCTGGAGCGTGCCGGTGATGTCGACGGTCTGGGTGACCGTGCCGAGCGCCGCCTTGGCGGTGCGGAACTCGATGGCCGGCGCCCCGCTGCGCGCGATCGCGATGCCCACCACGAGACAGATGAGCAGCGCGATGACGGCCGGGATGGCCAGCCGGCGCTCTCGCAGTCGTCTCACCCCACTCTCCTTCCTTCGGGCGGGCAGACCCGCGCGCCGTCAGCCTGACGTGCGCTCGGCGCTCACCGTATCGTTCCTTCCCCAGGCCGGCCCCGCCGCGGCGGCGGTCCGACGTCTGCAGTATGCCATGGGTCCGGTCGGATACCCGTCACCGAGCGGTAAGACGTTGACAAGAGTCCTGGACCCATCGACTCAACGGGATGGTGGCGAAAATCCGTCGGTCGCATCGGCGGCGCGCCACCACGGCAGCGGCTCCCCGGTCCAGTCCGGGGCGCGGTGGAGGGCGCGCACCACGGTGTGGATGTTGCCGCGCACGTTGAAGTCGCCCACCACCTCGCAGTAGCGGGGCTCGAGCAGGCCGACGAGGTCGTCGAGAACCACGTTCACCACGTCCTCGTGGAACACCGCGCGGTCGCGGAAGCCGTTGATGTAGAGCTTGAGCGACCGCAGCTCCACGCAGCGGGGGCCGGGGACATAGCGGATGTGGAGGGTTGCGAAGTCGGGAAATCCCGATCGGGGACACAGACAGGTGAACTCGGGCAGGGTGAAGAGGATGGTGCAGTCGCGGTCGGGGCGGCGGTTCTCGAAGGCCTCGAGCCGCGCCTCGCGGATCATCCGGGTGCCGTAGGGCTCGTCGTCGGTCGGGTGCATCGTCCGTGAGCGTGGCAGGTCGCACGCCCTCCGGGGGCGGCGGCGGCCGGGACGGACCCCGGTCCGGTTCGGCACAATCACGGCCGATGCCGGCCCGGCGCGGGTCACGACTCGCTCGACGTCCTCCCCGGCGGCGCGCCGCCCTCCTCGTCGGAGGTCTCGGCCTCGCCGCGCTCCTCGCCCTGAGCGGGGGGCTTCGCGACGTGGTGAGCCCGGCGCCCGCCGCCTCGCTCCCCGGCACCGCCGCACCGCCGCCGGCACCGCCGCCGCTCGACGAGGAGGCGCCCGACGCCACCCTCCCGCCGCTCACCCCGGAGCCGGCGGCGGGGGCCGGCCGCCGGGCGGCGCCGGTCGGGGTGCCGCCGTCGGGGCCGCACCTCGACGTGCCCATCCTCCTCTATCACTATGTGCGGACCAACCCGCGCCCGGCCGACCGGGCGGGGTTCCGGCTCTCGGTGACCCCGGCGAGCTTCGCCGCCCAGGTCGCCCTGCTCCGCGCCGGGGGCGCCCACACCGTCTCCCTCGCCCAGCTCGTGAGGGCGCTGCACGGCCTCGACCAGCTGCCCAGCCACCCGGTGGTGCTCACCTTCGACGACGGCCACGCCGACTTCGCCGCCACCGTCGCGCCCCTGCTCGCCGCCCAGGGGATGACCGCCACCGACTTCGTGGTCAGCGGCTTCCTGGGGCGTCCCGACTACATGTCCGCGGTCCAGGTCCGCCAGGTCGCGGCGATGGGGATGACCGTCGGCGCCCACACCGTCAGCCACGTCGACCTCACCCGGCTGCCCCCGGCCATCGCCCTCGCCCAGATCGAGCTGTCCCGGCAGCGCCTCCAGGAGCTCACCGGCGCCAGCGTGGACGACTTCGCCTACCCCTACGGCCGCCGCAACCTCGACGTCGAACGGATGGTCGCCCGGGCCGGCTTCCGCGACGCCGTCAGCACCACCGGCGGCGAGCTCCAGTACCTGTCCCAGCGCTTCGAGCTGCGCCGCCTCTCGGTGACCGGGCTGGACACGCTGGCCAGCTTCGCCGCCAAGGTGAGGCTGGCCGTCCCCCGGACCCCGGCGGCCGCCGCCCCGGCCGGCGCCGACCCGATCCCCGCCGGCGGTCCCGAGCCCGGCGGCCTGCGGATGCGCCGCCGCTGACCGTCCGTCCGGTCCCGCCCTGGGCGGATCGTACGGTTTGGGGCGTTCGTGGCCGGATTCACGATGTGACGATCCTGTGATGTGCGCAG
Source organism: Candidatus Dormiibacterota bacterium (assembly GCA_036495095.1). Taxonomy (NCBI): domain Bacteria; kingdom Bacillati; phylum Candidatus Dormiibacterota; species Candidatus Dormiibacterota bacterium. Next base: position 2,805 of record DASXNK010000029.1, read on the forward strand.
GGGGGATGCGCTGCGGGCCAAGTTCGCGACATAATCAGCACAAACGACGGGGGAACGTCCGAGCCGGAGGGGAGGGGCTCGGGTTCCGGGGCCCGCCGGCTCCGGACAGGCAGAGGAGGCGTTCGCATGGCAAGGGCATCCCAGGCAGCATTGACGGTCCAGGCGGTCGTGTTCGGCTTCGACCCCGACCCTGGCACGCCGTCGAACCGGGCGCTGCAGGTCCTCACCCTGGGGCCCGGGGTGCCCACCGCCGACGTCGAGCGGGGCGAGACCTGCGCCGAGGCCGCGCTGAGGGCATGCACCGAGGCCGGGCTCGAGCTCGACGGTGGCCGGCGAGGCAGCCGTGGCCACCGCTCGTCGCTCCACCTCGTGGGCCTCGGCGACGAGCCGGGCAGGGGCAACCGGGCGCTGGTGGTCCAGTACTACGGCACCGCGCCCTTCGGCGAGATCACCGACGCGCCGGGGCGCTGGGCGCCGATGGGGCGCTCCCTCCGGCTCGACGCGGTCGCGTCCGCCGCCCTCAAGCAGGCGGTCGAGCGGCTCCGGGCCGACACCAAGAACGTGGCCGGCGCCGCCGCCCTGCTCGGTGACGTGTTCACCGGGGACGACCTGCTGCGGCTCCACATCGCCCTGCACGGGGGACCGAAGAGCAGCGAGCGCACCTTCCGCCGCCGCGTCCAGGAGCTCCGCGACAGCGGCGTGCTCCGGCCGGTGCGCGACAGCGAGGTCGCCGCGCTGCGCCTGCGGGTGCCCCGCTTCCGCTCCCCGGCCGGCACCGGTGGGCGGCCGCCTGAGCTGCTCCGCTACTCGGGCAGCGGGGGCGAGGAGGAGCAGCTCGCCGGCCTCAGGACCCGCCGCAGCGCCTGACCCTCAGCCGGCGTCGGCCGGCCAGGGCGGCTCTCCCGACGAGAGCACCAGGGTCACGGGACCGTCGTTCTCGAGGCGCACCCGCATGTGGGCGCCGAAGCGGCCGGTGGCCACCCGCAGGCCGAGCCCGCGCAGCGCCGCGCAGAAGACCTCGCACAGCCGTTCGGCGACGGCCGGAGGGCCCGCACCGATGAACGACGGCCGGTGCCCCCGCGAGGTGTCGGCGTAGAGGGTGAACTGGCTCACCACCAGGACCTCGCCGCCGGTCGAGCCGAGGTCGCGGTTCATCCGCCCCGCCTCGTCGGCGAGGACGCGCAGCGTGCCCACCCGCCCGGCGAGGTGGCCCGCGGTCTCCTCGGTGTCATCGGGGCCGCAGCCGAGAAGCACGCAGAACCCCGGTCCGATCGCGCCCACCACCTCGCCGTCGACGAGCACCTCGGCGCCGGTCACCCGCTGGACGACGGCCCGCACCTTCTCTCCTCTGGGCGCTGACGCGCCCGATGGTAGGGGGATCTCCCCCCGGCCATCGGCTCCCACGTCGCCGACAGCCCTCCCCCTGCTACCGCAGGAAGCGGAGCCCGCGGTAGATGCGCATCGCCTCCGCCTCGGCCTCGAGGAAGCTGTCCGCCGACGCCCGCATCCCGTGGACCAGGAAGCTCCAGGCGCGCCGCTCGGGATCGCGGCCCTCGACGGTGCCGAAGGCGAAGCCGAGGGCGCGCGGCGGGTACATCTCGATCACCGCCCCGGGCAGCCGCTTGTAGATCGGCCGGGCGACCAGGATCGCCTCCAGGGCGGCCCCGTCCTGCAGCCGGCCGCCGCGGAGGTCGATCGACCGGAGCTTGGCGATGGGGTTGCCGGGGTCGCGGATGGTGATCGTGGCCCCGAAGCGCTCGGAGACGTCGCGGAGCACGAAGAGCAGCCCGAGGGCGTCGGTCTCGTCCCCCCGGAGCCGGACGAACCCCGCCGCCGAGAGCGGCCCCAGCGTCCGCGCCTCCGCCTCCGCCGCGATCTGGGCGTGGCGGAAGAACTCCATCGAGAAGAGGTCGCCGGACCGCGCGTCGGCCAGCCAGGGCGCGTCGCCCCGCCACTCGCGACGTCCGACCAGCCGCTGGAAGCGCGCGTGGAAGGCCTCGCGCTGCTCCGCCTCCAGGCCCCGGACCCTGACGTGGATGACGCGGCCCATGGATGCCATTCTACGGGCGGTTCGAGCTCCGCCACGCTCACCACCGGGTCGGGTACCCTTCCGTGCCCGGGCCGAGGTAGCTCAGTTGGTAGAGCACGGGTCTGAAAAACCCGGTGTCGTCAGTTCGATCCTGACCCTCGGCACCATGGCGGCGTAAGGGATTTCCACGCCGACGACCGCGCTCCGGGCGATGGCGGAGGCGGAGGCCGCCGCAAGGAAGCTGCCGCCAGTGGCGCCTCTCCAGCCCGATCGTCCGTGCCTGGCTCCTCGACCAGCTCGAGGAGCCGAGCACGGGGTGAACGTCAGCCCGCGATGAAGGTCCCGTTCATGTCGGGATGCGGGTCGCAGCGGAAGAAGAACGTGCCCGCCGGCAGGGCCCCGACCG
>DASXNK010000030.1 GCA_036495095.1 Candidatus Dormiibacterota bacterium
CCCGCCGCTGGCCCTCGACCAAGGCCTGGGCACCGGTGGGCATGCGCCGGAACGCGCCCACGTGGGCGACGACCGCGATCGGATGGAGGTCGGCGAGGCTGACGTCGTCGACCTCGGCGCTGCGCTGCACCGCCAGCACCACCCGGCCGTCGGCGCCGACCGCGGCCTCCAGGGCGCCCACCGACCGCGGCCGGCCGGCGCCGAGGGGCGCCAGCTGCTGGGGGAAGACGACGTTGTCGCGCAGGGGCACGACCGGCAGCGTCTCGACGGCGGGCTCGCCGGCGGCGCGCACCTCGTCACGCGGGTCCATGGACGGGGGGATCTCCTTCAACCTCGAGGGGCCTAGCGTACCCGGCCCTCACCGGTGAGGGCCGGCCGGGCCCCCCGCCCGGGCGGTGGCGTTGGCCGCCCCGCCGCCGGGGCGTCAGAATAGGCGCCCGACCAGGCGAGATCGCACACCACTGGCGGGGTCATCGAGATGGAAGCCGGACAACCCGATCACGTGGCGATGAGCCGGCTCGACGAGGGGATCGTCCTCGAGGAGCAGGGCGACCTCGAGGGCGCGCGGGCGGCGTTCGTCGCCGCCACCCGCACCCAGGACCCCGAGGCCCTGGTGATCGCCCTGTTCTCGCTGGGACAGCTGGCCGAGGCGGACGGCGACGCCGTCGGCGCCGAGGACGCCTACCGCAAGGCGGTGGCGTGCGGCCATCCCAGCCACTCCGCGGCCGCCGCCTTCAACCTCGGGGTCCTGCTCCACGAGCTCGACGACCCCGACGGCGCCCTCGCCGCCTACCGGATCGCGATCGACTCCGGCGACCCCGAGCACGCCCCCCGAGCCGCCTTCAACCTCGGTGGCCTGCTCCGCGACCGGGGCGACCCCGACGGCGCCCGCGCCGCCTTCCAGATCACCATCGACTCCGGCGACCCGGTGGGCGGTCCGGTGGCGGCGATGGAGCTGGCCCAGCTGCTCCAGTCGATCGGCGACACCGAGGGCGCCCGCAGGGCGTTCCAGTTCGCGGTCGGCTCCGACGACGAGGAGTTCGCCCGCTACGCGATGGTCCGGCTGAAGGCCCTCGACCGCCCGCCGGGAAAGTAGCCGCGGACCGCGCCGCTGAGCGCGGAACGTGACGCTTGTGAAGGGTTGTAAAGGCCGGGTCGCGGTCCGATGACCTCCGCAAGAACTCGCATGCCGGGCCCGTCTCCATGTTCTGGCGAGGTCCACCACCGGCGGAGCGGGAGCACGATGTGAGCGAGCAGGACTCGGGCTGGAAGGCATCCGTCGACGGCGTCGTGTCCGAGTTCGACGAGGTCACCCGGCATCTCCGCGTCCGCCAGCGCCAGGCGCTGCGGGTGGTCTGGAGCGCGGTCGGCGCGGTGGCCCTGGCGACGGGTGCGCTGATCGGCCTCAACCTGTCCTCCTTCCCCGCCATCCCCGGCGGTCAGCAGCCCTCGCTGGCGCTGCTCTCCCCGACGGCGCCGGTGCCCGCCCCGGTGCCCGGCAACGGCACCCCGTTCTTTCCCGGCATCGAGATCACCCCGCCGCAGCCCGAGGTCTCGACCCCGCCGAGCGCCGTCACCGCTCCGGCCACCGGCCCCGCGTCGGCGCCGCGACAGGCCCGCGCGGTCACGCCCCCGGCCCCGCCCGCGCCGGTGGCCAGCACCACCCCCGTGACCGCGGTGATCACCCCGCCCGCCACCGAGCCGCCCGCCGATCCCTCCGGCGATCCGCCCGCGCAGTCCGGACTGGTCGACGGCCTGGTGATCGGGGTCGTCCACCTGCTCGGCTGACCGGCCGCACCCGGGGGCGGATCAGCCCGACGCCGCCCAGTCCCGCTCGAACGCGGCCGCGTAGTAGCCGGCGGCGGCGGGATGGTCGACCGCGAGCGCGGCCTCGAGGTTGGCGCCGAGGCCGGCCGCGCTCCAGTTCGCCGAGCCCGCCACCACCACCCCGTCGACGACCGCGCCCTTGGCGTGGCCGGTGGTGGAGCGCGACGGGTCCATCACCCGCACCTCGATGCCGCGGGCGCGGAGCCCGGCGAGGTCGGTGGGCTCGGGGACGGCGCCGAGGAGGAGGCGGACGTCGGCGCCCCGGCCGGCGGCGGTGGCGAGGGCGTCGAGCAGCCCGGCGACGGCGCGGACGTGAGGATGGGCGTAGGGGACGGTGCAGAGCGCCCGATCGCCCGCCCCGGCGAGGTGGCGGCCGAGCAGTGCGGCCACGGCGGCGCCCCCGGTGGCCAGCTCCAGCGCGGTCTCGGCGATGGCGAGCTCGAGCGGGGCGACGGTGGGACGGGGCACGCCCACCGGGGGCGCCGCTGCGGCGGCGGGGCCGGTCCAGGCGGCCGGCGGGGGCCCGGCCGCGGCCCAGGCCGCGCCGATGGCGGCCCCGGCGCGGGCGGCGACGCCGGGGGCGCCGTCGACGGCCAGCCACCACTCCCGGGTGCCGGGCCGGCCCCCCGGGTGCGGGGCGTCGCGGGAGATGAGGTTGCCGCTGCCCACCGCGACGGCGGCGGTGCCGGCGCGGAGCAGCTTCCAGTGGGCCTCGGCGCCGGCCCGGTGCGGCCAGACCCGCACGGCGACGCCGCTGCCGGCGAGCCGGCGGGCGGTGGTGGCGTTGGCGCCGGCGTGGCCGTCGAGGAGCAGGCGCACCCTCGCCCCGGCCCCGGCGGCGGAGGCGATCAGCCCGGCGTAGGACGGGCCGGCCTCGTAGACGGCGAGGTCGAGGCCGCCGCGGGCGCCGCCGATGAGGCCGGCGAGCAGCTCGCCCGCGGTGTCAGGGCCGAGGGCGCAGACCAGGCGCGGCAGGGGGTCTCCTCCGGTGCGGACGGGGGCGCGCGATCCGGCGGCACGCATGTTTACGGGCGGGTTATCGTGCACCGCTAGGCTCCGCAGCGGTGATGGACCTCGGCCCCCGGGCCGCCCACCCGGCCAGCGCGACCGGATTCGCGCCAACCAGGATCTCTCCATGACGGACGACCAGACCCCGCCCGGCCGGCCGACCCCACCCGAGCAGTCCTCCGGCACGACGCCGGGGACCGACCCGGGGTCCTCGGCCGCCGCCTGGAGCTGGGGATCGTCCTCGGCACCTCCTCCGCCCCCCCCTCCCCCGCAGCCGGCTGCTACCCCTCCGGCTGCGGGGGTGCACCCTTCTTCGCCCCCACCCGTGCCGTCGTGGCCGG
>DASXNK010000031.1 GCA_036495095.1 Candidatus Dormiibacterota bacterium
GAGGCCCCAGTTCGAATCTGGGCGCCCCGACTTCAACTTTCCGTGTGCGGGGTGCCCGCTGTAGCAACCCATGTAGTAACCCAGCCCGAGCGAGGCTACGTTCACAGAGAGGGGGAACGCAAAGAACCCGACCCTCTCCAAGTGGGCCGGGCTCTTGTGCGGAGTGACTACTCGACAGCCGCAGGAGTGGTCGGCGCACTCCCCCGCGCCCGCCGCCGAGAGCGGCCGGGGCCGTTTTCACGCACGGTGGCTATGGGACGTGTAGCTCTCCCGTGCTCTTGCCGACTTGGTCTAGGCTACCGCCGTCTTGGCGACAACCTGAGCGTTCGTTCTGGCGTTAGCTGCCGCCAGGGCGTTCAGGTGACGGTTGACGTGCGGCACGGCCGCGAACCACATCGCCGACCAGAAGAAGGCGCGCGGCACCGACAGTGGCTTGTTATTCATCGTGCCCAGCGTGGCGATCTCGGCGTTACGAACGATGCCGTAGAACCGCCACAACACCACGAGGTTGTAGATGGGAATGAACAGCCGCCACCAATCCTGCTCAGGCGTTTCGATGCCAGCGCTGCGCAGCCACTCGCAGACATAGGAGTGCCAGAAGTACCAGTAGATCCCCGCGGTGAAGAGCACCTTGACCTTGGCGCCGGACCAACGCATAGACGTTTCCTCCGTGCAACGAGGTGAGCTGTCACCTCTCATTCTGTCAGCGTATTGATTCTGGTCTTCAGGTTCGGGATTGGCATCGAGTCGTGTCATGGCCGTGCGCATGTCGTGGTCCCGCGTGACGACTCCGTCGCAAGGTACGGCCCTGACCGACTGGGGCGCTGCCGCAGCGGCAATGCCATCAGGCTGAATCTCGGTGGGTTTGATCGAACCCCAGGAGTGGTGCTGGGACCCGAAGAGGGCATCGCAATCCATGGTCTGTCGTCGATCAGAGGTTCGCAACTCGATCGTCCGTGCGCGCTCGAAGCAGTGCTCGGCTGCATAGCGATCGCCCGTGTCCCAGAGGATGTGCGCCAGGTGGCGGAGATCGGCGACGACGATGGGGTGCTCGTGTCCGTAGGCTCCTGCGTCGATTGCCAGCGCGCGATGACAGGTGATCCGCGCCTCAGCGAGTGCGCCGGCGTCCTGGAGGACACGGCTGAGGTGGCGAAGGTCAGCCGCTACGGTCGGGTGCCCGGCTCCGTGACACTGTTCATCAACGGCCGCGGCACGTTGGAGGAGCTCGACTGCGAGGGTCCGATCACCGAGGTGGCTGAGCACCCGGCCGAGGAGCTGGAGGTCGGCTGCTACATCGGCGTGAACGGGCCCGTGGGTTGCCTCATGCAGAGCCAGGGCTCGCTCCAGGAGTTCCCGGGCTTCGGCGAGCATCCCAAGGTCATGCAGAACGCAGCCGAGGTCGCGGAGGGCGATTCCCGTCTCTGCATGGTCCGAGCCATGGCGGGCGACCGCTTCGGTGAGCGCGCGCTCCATACGTGCGCGTGCGCCGCCGAGATCGTCGGCATCGTGCAGGAGCCACCGGCCGGAGTCGCCGGCCGCAAGTTGGGGGCGTTCGTAGCGTTCGATGCGCTCAGCGTGGAGAGGACGTGCGACAGCGGCCTGTCGTACCGCTCGGGCTGAGGGTGTTCAGCTCGGCGCCTGAGCAGCCTCCCGCCAGGCACGCCGCCTCCCGAGTGCGGTCCAGAGACCGGGCCGTCAGCCGGGCGTGTGGAGCAGGTGCCGCAGCAGATCGGCCGTCAGGCGAACCAGCGACAGCTCGGCGATGCCGCTGGCCGAGCGTGTTGCCTGAGCAGCGAACGTGTGGCCGTCCTGGGTACGTGCCGCGCCCGTGCCGTTGGTCCAGCGGATCGAGTTGAGCCGTGCCGTCACGTCGGCCAGCGGCTCGCCCGGTACCTGTGGAGGCGGCGGCCGCACCCCCGCCCGGATCGAGGAGGACGGAAGGCTCGGCCGGTCGTGTCCTGGAAGACGCGCGGCGAGGAAGCCCCGCTCGTGGTAGAGGAGCCAGCTCTTCGCGCGCACGGGAAGGGAGTCAGCCGAGGAGAGCACAGGGCTCTCGTCCGGAGCGAGCCCCGGCACACTCCAGAGCGCCGTGCGTGCCCTCGCCCTCAGGCCTCCATCCGCACCGTGCACGAGCATGACGGCGGCCACGAGCGCCGGCTCGAGCGAGCCGGCCCACCGGAGAGTGCCCTGGTGCCACCATCGCGGTTCGATTGCCTCCACCGGGATGGAGTGCGTCTCATGGGCCTCCACGACGGTGGTCTCAGAGAGAGCCCGAGCGCAGTGACCACCGGTGGCGATCGTGCCCGTCGCCAGGACGATGGCGTGATCTGAGAGGTTCGTCACGACGATCCGATCCGCGAGCGGCGGGTCATGCTCCGTGGGCACCGCCTCCTGAGCTGGGTGCCCGATTCGGAGCTCGTCGTTTGCGGCGGGATGGATGGGGACCACCGTCAGACCGAAGCGGTCGAGATGGGCGCCCCCCGATCGCAGGCGTCCGAGCAGTGCTGGGATCAGGGCGGCGACGTCGTGGTGCATTGTTGGGCTGGCTCGGAGCGTGTCGTGGCTGCGTGGGCGTCACCCTGCCTCAGCCAGGCGACAGCTATCTGTCGCCGCGGTACCGCTCCGCGGCCCGGTGGACGGCCTCGGACACGTGCGCCCGGAGCGACGGCGGCTCGAGCACCTCGACGAGATCTCCCCAGCCCAGCACCCAAGGCCGCATCTCCACCTCGCTGGACACCGTGAGGCGCATCTCGACACCGCCTCCGTCGAGCTCGGTGAGACGTGCGCTCGGATGCCAGACGGTCTGCTTCACCCGCCGGGCGGCCCGCGGCTCGAATCGCAGGACGACCTCCTCCTCGCCATCGCCGCGCCAGATTCCCCAGGAGCCGGCAAGGTGGGCGTCCACGTCGAAGTCCTCGGGCACCTCGAAGCGGTGCGCGAGCAGCCGAGCTGAGGCGATCCGGTCGAGGCGGAAGGAGCGGACCTCCTTCGACTTCTCGTCGTAGGCGAGGACGTAGATGGTGCGCCCCTCGGGACGCGGCTCCAGGAAGTAGGGATGGATCGCCCGGCGCGTGGCCTTGCCCTCGGCGTCTTCGTACTCGATCTCGGCGACCCGTGACTGGACGAAGGCCTCGACGACGGTGCGCTCCACCTGTTGCCGCGTTGGGTTGGGCGGCCGCGCCTCGATGGCCACGATGGTCGACTCCAGGTAGCGGACCACCAGGGGGAGGCGGAGCGCGGTTGCCAACTGGGCGAGCGCTCCCACCAGCGCGGGGTCCTGGTTGGGGCGCATCTGGTGGAGCAGCCGAACCGCCAGGAGCAGGGCTGCTGCCTGGTGCTGGTCGAGCTGCATCGCCGGTAGGCGGGTGCGGTCACCGACGCGGAAGCGACCGCTCTCCTCCTCGATGTCGATTCCCGCGCTGTCCCGGAGGGTGGCGAGGTAGCGCTGGACGGAGCGGACCGTCACCTCGAGTTCTTCAGCGAGCTGGGCGGTCGTGAGCCCGGTGCGCGTCTCGCAGAGGCGCTGATACAGCTGGAAGACGCGGATGAACTTCTCGCCCGGCTCGTAGGTGCTTGGCATCCGCGGAGGGTACTGCGCTTCGGCGGCGGTCGTGCTCGACGCCACCTCCGCACCGTGGACCACTGGTCAGGAGCCGAGCCGTCGGCTCGGTGCTCAGACGAGCACGGCGCCACCGTCGACGAGGATCGAGGTGCCCGTGGCCATCGGCTGCTCCATCGCGTAGAGGTAAGCGAGCGCGACGTCGGAGGGTTCACCCACGCGGCCGACGGGTAGGGTGGCGGCGAGGCCGTCGTACAGTGCCTGTTCGTCGTCGCCGGACATGCCGGCCCAGAGCGGGCTGCGGGTGACGCCGGGTGCGACCAGGTTGACCCGAAGGGGTGCGAGTTCGAGGGCGAGCTGCCGGGTGAGTGCCTCCATGGCGCCGCACACGCTCGCTGCGAGCGCCCAGCCTGGGCCGGGGCGCTGGCCGGCGTTGCCGCCGGTGAGCACGATGGAGCCGCGCTCACGCACGGCGCCGGCGACGGTGACCGCGCGGACGACGCCGAGCGCGCCGAAGTAGCGCGTCTCCCAGAGGCTCCGGGCGATCTCCGGGGTGAGGTCAGGCAGCATGGTGAGGTGGAGGGGTTCGCCGGCGGTGTACACCAGGTGGTCGATCGGTCCGGCGTGCTCGACGAGCCGCGCGATCGAGCCGGTGTCGGCGAGATCGACCGTGGCCCCCTCCGCGCGCTTGGGCAGGGTGCCGAGCGCGCGGTCGACGCTTGCAGGATTGCGGGATGCGACGATCGGCGTCGCCCCGCGCTCGGCGGCGGCCTGGGCGACTGCGAGGCCGAGCCCGGAGGTGCCGCCGACCAGGAGGATGCGGGCTCCGTCGAGTGTCACTGGTCGAACCCTTCGTGAGTGGATGCGGTTCGATCTTCGCCCGTGAGCCCACGCCCCGTCCAATACCCTTCGTGGCACCCTGACCCGAACTCGACTCCGGCGAGAGAAAGGGGGGACTTCCGAGTCGACCGTTCAGTCTGTACCATTGCCCCTAATCGGCTGATCGGAGCCGTGTGAGGGCCAACATGAGCGCTGCGACGAAGGTCACCAACCGAGAGACGGAAGCGGTTGACGTGGTGGTCGTCGGCGCCCGATGCGCCGGATCCGCCGCCGCCATCGCCCTCGCCAAGGCGGGACGGCGGGTGGTGGCGCTCGACCGCGCCACCTTCCCGTCCGACACCCTGTCGACCCACGTCATCTTCCCGTCCGGCATCGCCCAGCTGGCCCGGCTGGGCGCGCTGGAGCGCGTGCTCGCCTCGGGCGTGCCGAAGTGCCGGCGGATCATGCTGAGCGCCGCCGGCGTCGATGTGGTCGAGCGCTATCGCGCCGTCGAGGGCATCGACTACGCGATGTGCATGCCCAGGCCGGCGCTCGACCTGGCCCTGGTGTCGACGGCGCGAGGCTTCGGCGCGGAGGTCCGCGAGCACTCCGGTGTCACCGGGGTGCTCTGGGAGGGCGATCGTGCCGCCGGGGTGCGCTATCGCGCCGAGGACGGAGCCACCCGGGAGATCCGGGCGCCCCTGGTGATCGGCGCAGACGGCCGCCGGTCGACGGTCGCCTCGCTGGTCGGCGCCGAGGAGCCGTACCGCGGCTCCCGGAATGGCCGGGGTCTGGCGTTCTGGTACATGGACGACCCCAAGGCGGGCACGCCCTGGCGCGACGTCCTCGTCCAGTGGCGGATCGGAGAGGTGTTCGGGATGGTCTTCCCCACCCCCGACGACCGCATGCTGGTGCTCTTCATGGGCCCGGCGGAGGACATCCCGCGATTCCAGAAGGACGCCAGGGGCATGTGGGAGCAGATGCTCCGGCAGCACCGGCGCCTGGCCGACCGGGTGGAGGGGGCGGGCAACCCCACCAAGCTTCGCGCCACCGCCGACACCTCCTCGTACTTCCGGGCATCGAGCGGGCCGGGGTGGGCGCTGGTGGGCGACGCAGGCCACTTCAAGGACCCGATCATCGCTCAGGGCATCGGCGACGCGCTGCTCTACGGACGCCTGGTCGGCGAGTGCGCCGGACGCACCCTCGACGACCCCCGCGCGCTCGACCGCGCGCTGCTGGAGTGGGAGGCGCAGCGCGACCGTGACTGCCTGCCGGCGTACCATTGGGCGAACAACGAGACCCGGGTCGAGCCACTCTCCCGCCTGACGGTCGAGGCGTTCCGCAGCTTCGCCGCGGCGCCGGATCAGCGGAACATCTCTGACATGTTCTCCCGCGTGCGCAGGCCGGAGACGGTCATCAGCTTCCCTCGCATGGCACTCTGGCTGGCCCGAGCTCTGATGCGGCCCGGAGCACCGCGGCGCAGCCTCGTCCGCGAGGGAGTCCGCGAGACCCGTATCCATTTCGACGTCGTCTACGAGGGATGGAGGCGGGAGTTCCGCTCGCGCCGGGTCGCTGCCTCGGACCATCCCGGTTGGAGACGTGTCCCCGCCCCCGCCGCCGCACGCCCCACCCCCGCAGCGGCCGTGCGCACCCCCTCCGAAACCCCAGAGGAGGCACTGGTATGACCGTCTCCCGCGCACCCGAGCGCTCCCTCCGCATCGCCGTCATCCAACTCGCCGTCCGGTTGGGCGAGGTCGAGCGCAACCTGCGTCACGTCGAGGACCTCGTCGGTCAGGCGGCGCGGGAGCACCATCCCGACGTCATCCTCCTTCCCGAGAGCATGACCACGCCGAACGTGTACTCGCCGGTGATGCGGGAGGTCGCGAGGCCCGTCGACGGCGAGCCCTACCAGCTGCTGCGCCGCCTCGCTCGCGAGTACGGATGCTTTGTGGGTGGCGGCTTCCTGGCGGTGCGCGGGGGCGATGCCAAGGGCACCTACGTGCTCGCCGAGCCCGACGGCTCCACCCACCTCCACGACAAGGACCAGCCCAGCGACTGGGAGAACAACTACTACATCGGTGGCACCGATGACGGGTTCTGCTCCACCTCCCTGGGGCCGGTCGGGTTGGCCAACGGCTACGAGTGGTGCCGCAGCCGGACGGCCTCGCGATTGCGCGGAAGCGTCAACCTTCTGCTCGGCGGCTCGTGCTTCCCCACCTTCCCCTCCTGGCGGGTGACCGCGCCCTGGTTCATGGGGCGTGAGCAGTACTGGATCACCGCACTGTGCCGGGAGATGGTCGGCCGGATGGCGCGCTGCGTCGGCACGGCCGCCGCCGTGGCCGCGCACGTCGGGGACGTCACCTTCCCCACGCCCATCATGCCGCTGATTCCGTGGCCGACGAGGATGGTCGGTGAGTCACAGATCGTCGAGCGCGACGGGCACATCCTGCAGCGCATGGCCTACGAGGACGGTGAGGGGTTTGTGGCTGCGGACGTCCGGGTCGCCGAGCCCGAGCCACTGGACCCGGTGTCGCCCGCCTTCTGGATGGCCCCGATGCCCTTCGGGCAGCACGCGGCCTGGCAGGCCCTCAACCTCCAGGGGCGCATCAACTACCGCCGTGCCAAGCGTGCGCGGAAGTTCCCGTGGCAGGCGTGGCCCAGCAGCGACCTGTTCGCGTATCAGCCACCGGAACCCGGCGCCGGCAAGGAGCCTGCGCCTCTGATGGACCTCCGTACTCGGGGAGTCGGATAAGCGGCCCGCGCCCCGCCGGGTGTTCAGGGCTGGAGGCGCGACCGCATCCACGAGCCCCGCTCGCTCCGGTACAGGAGCCGGTCGTGCAGCCTTCCGCTGCGGCCCTGCCAGAACTCGACCTCAGCGGCGACCACGCGGTAGCCGCCCCAGTGCGGCGGCTTCGGCACCTCAACGCCGGCGAAGCGCTCGCCGACTCGCTGCACCTGCTCCTCGAGCGCCTCGCGCGAGACCAGCGAGCGGCTCTGCCGCGAGGCCCACGCTCCGACCTGCGCTTCGCGCGGCCTGGTGGCGAAGTAGGCCGCCGCGGTGGTGTCGTCGAGGCGCTCCACCCCGCCGCGAACGCGAACCTGCCGCCAGGTCTCGTACCACCAGAACGTGAGGGCCGCGTGAGGCGTCTGGCCGAGCTGCTCCGCCTTCGCACTCTCGACGTTGGTGAAGAAGGTGAAGCCGCGGTCGTCGATGGCGTTGAGAAGGACCATGCGCACGTCCGGCATCCCGTCGGCGCCGACGGTCGCCAGCGCCATGGCGTTGGGCTCCTTCGCGCCAGCGCCGATCGCGTCTGCCATCCAGACACGGAACTGGTCGAGCGGGTCGGCGGCGAATCCTCCGACGTCGAAGTCAGTACGTCTGGGGTCGGGGTCGGAGGCCGTCACGCCGGTCATCGGAGTGGAGCCCAGCACCTGTTCATGTGCGATCCTCATGCGTCGGCATCGTCCACCCAAAGTACATGCTGGCCTCCGTCGGGGTCTCACGCCGCTGCCAGGAGGTCTCCGCGCTGGGCGATGAGCACGGCCCGGAGCGTCACCGGCGGATGTCCGGTCAGGCGCTCGAAGGCCGGGTCGACCACGTCGAAGTACCCCCGGCGGGCGGCGCGCCCGAACGCGATGACGGGCTGGATGAACGACAGGGGCGTGCCGATGGAGCCGAGGACCCAGGTGAGCACCGCGTCGCCGAGCTGGACGACCGTCAACGGCTGTCCGCTCACCTCGGCGTAGAGGTCGGCCAGGTCGCGTGCGGACAGGGCCTCGGACCCGGTGATCTCGTAGGTCCTGCCGGCGTGGCCGTCGGTCGTGAGGGTGATCGCGGCCGCCTCGGCGCAGTCTTGGCGCGAGATGAAGGCGATGCGCCCGTCGCCGAGGTTCGTGACCAGCCGGTGGTTCCTGACCGCCACCGCGGCGGGTGCGAGCTGCAGCTCGGCGAAGCTTCCGAACCGCAGCACCGTCCAGGACAGCCCGCTGCGGTGGAGGATCGCCTCGGTCTGGCCCGCCTCCCGGGCGATGGCGCCGATCGGATTCCTGGCTTCGGGTTTGACGTGTGACGTGAACACCACGTGGCCGACCCCGGCCGCCGCGGCGGCGTCGAGGGCCGCACCATGCTGGCGTGCCCGACCACCGAGGGCATCGGTGCTGATCAGGAGCATCCGGTGGCCGCCGGCGAAGGCGTCGCGCAGCGAGGCCGGGCGGTCGAAGTCGCCGTGGCGGACCTCGGCACCGCGGGCGCTGAACTCGCGCAGGGCCTCGGGACGGCGAGTGACCAGGATGAGCTGCTCCGGCGGGATGCGCTCCAGCAGCTGTTCGGCGACCAGGCGGCCGATGTGGCCCGCCGCTCCTGTGACGATGACTCTCATGGGAATCTCCGATCGGTTGACAGCAGCCTGACGACCCAGGCTACGGAGCTCGGAGGCGCAACAGGACCGACCAAGAGATGGGGTCTACCGTACGAGAGGCCAGCCGTACCGAGGGCATCGGCGCCGTTGAATGGACGCAGACCCGACGTCGACCCGCCGCCGTGCGGTGGGAGGAGGATGCGACCCCATGCCCTTCGCGAGGAACGGATCAGTCAAGCTCCACTGGGAGAGCTACGGTCAGGGACCGGCCGTGCTGCTCGTCGCCGGACGAGGGATGATGGTCGACGGGTGGTGGATGACCATCCCGGTCCTGGCCCGCTCGTTCCGGGTGATCGCCTTCGACAACCGCGACACCGGACGCAGCAGCCGGCTGCCGTGGTTCTACACGGTGGGGCAGATGGCGGACGACGCCGCGGCTGTCCTCGACGCCGCCGGCGAGCAGCGCGCCCACGTGTACGGCATCTCGCTGGGCAGCCTGGTGGCGCAGGAGGTGGCCCTCCGTCATCCGGACCGGGTCGAGGCCCTCGTCCTCGGATCCAGCTCCGCCGGCGGCTTCGCCGCCTATCTGCCCTCGTCGTTCGCGGGCACGTTCCTCGCCCGGGCCGGGGGGATGGGGCCGGAGGAGGCGGAGTGGGCGGCCGTCGCCTACACCTATGGCGAGAAGACCCGCCGGCATCACCCCGAGCGCATCTTCGCGGACATCGCCCATCGGATGAGCTCGCCCGTCGAACCCCTCGGCTACCTTCACCAGGCGGCCGCCGTGGCGACCCACAACGCGTTCGAGCGGCTCAACACGGTGTCCGCCCCGACGCTCGTCGTCCATGGCGAGCAGGACGTCACGGTGCCGCCCGCCAACGCGCTGGTGCTGGCCGACAAGATTCCCGGGGCGCAGCTGCGACTGTGGCCGGACGCCGGTCACATGTACGTCATCGATGAGCCGCGAGCCGATCGGGACATCGCCCGCTTCCTCCTGCAGCACTCCGCAGTCCGGGCCGCGCCGGGTGCCGGCCGGAACGGTTGCGGCCATGATGGGGGGGAACTCGAGGGGGTGCTGACCCTCCCCGCCGCATCGGCCACACCGAGAGCTCGGCGAGCGCGGCGAGGTGCTCGGGCGCGAGGGTGAACGGCGTCAACCCTCGACCCCGGATGCCGCAGGCTCCAGCCGGCGACCCGCGTGCTCACACCGTCACCCCCCGGTCCGACTCCACGGGCCCGGAACCCGCGCCGGTCCTGAGGAGCGCCTGGGCGATCTCGGCCAGGTCCTCCCCGGTCAGCCGGAGCGAGCCGGCGCCGATCCAGCCCTCGACCTGGGCGGCATCGCGCGCGCCGACGATGGCGCCGGTCACGCCCGGCCAGGCGAGCGTCCAGGCCACGGCCACCGCCGAGACCGTCGCACCGTGGCGCTCGGCGATCGGCCGCAGCGCGTCGCGCAGGGCGAGGTTGCGCGACAGGTTCGGCTCGACGAAGGGCGCGGAGCCCCGCCGCCAGTCGTCGCCGGCCATGTTCGCGACGCGCTCCGCCGAGAACGTGTCGGTGAGGATGCCCGACTGCATCGGGCTGTAGACGATCACCCCGGTGCCGCGCGCCGACACCCAGGGAATGACGTCGGCGCCGGCGTCGCGCCGGATCAGCGAGAAGGGAGGCTGCAGCGAGTCCACGTGGCGGATCGACTCGGCCCGCTCGAACAGGGCGATGTCGAAGTTGGAGACGCCGGCGGCGCGGACCTTGCCCTCGTCCACGAGGCGGGCCATCTCGCCCCAGGACTCCTCGATCGGGGTGCCGATCGCATCGGGCCAGTGGAACTGGTAGAGGTCGATGCGCTCGACGCCGAGGCGCGTGAGCGACGCCTCGACCTCGCGGCGGATGGACGCGGGGTGCAGGGTGCGCTGCGGCTCCTCGTAGGGCCTGGCGGGGTCGGGAACCATGCCGCCCTTGGTGAAGACGTGGGGGCGGTCCGCCGCGGGGATCTCGCGCAGCGCCCGGCCCACCACCTCCTCGGAATGGCCGAGGCCGTAGATGGCGGCGGTATCGATCCAGTTCACACCCCGCCGGACCGCCTCGTGGATGGCCGCGATCGAGCGGGAGTCGTCCTGCGGCCCCCAGCCGTAGGCCCAGCCGCCCCCTCCGATCGCCCAGGCTCCGAAGCCCACGGTCGTGATCTCGAGGTCGGTGGTGCCGAGCCGTCGCATGTTCAGCGTCATCGGTGAGCTCTCCCTGTGTAGTTCGATATCAAGATACTCCGCAGAATACTACGTAGTCAAGAAGCTCCACGTCGAAGTATCATGTGCTCATGACCGAGGACGCCATCGATCGGATCGTCGAGGAGTGGAACCGCGAGCGCCCCGAGCTCGACGGCTCGTCGACCCACGTCCTGCAGCGCATCACCCGGCTCTATCTCCTCCAATCGGCCAGCTTCGCGGAGGTCTTCGGTCGCTACGGCCTCACCTTCGGCGAGTACGAGGTGCTGGCCGCCCTGGTGCGGTCCGGCCCGCCCCACCGGATGAGGCCCAGCGAGCTGGGCGGCGCCGTGGTGCTCTCATCGGGGGCGATGACCCACCGCATCGACCGGGTCGAGGCCGCGGGCATGGTGGAACGCCTCCCCGATCCCGACGACCGCCGCGGCACCCTGGTCGCGCTCAGGGAGAAGGGGCGCCAGGTCGTCGACGAGGCGGTCCGCGCCCACCTCGCCAACGAGGAGCGGCTCCTCGCTGCGCTCTCTGCCGAGGAGCGCCGGCAGCTCACCGCACTGCTGCGCAAGCTGCTCGTCTCCGAGCCCTTCGTGGCGCTGGACCCCAACCGCCCGGCCACCACGAACAGCCGGGTCGTCGACCAGGCGGCGCCAGCCCGGAGGCCACGCCGCCGCTGAGCGAGGGGCGATGGCGTCACCACCTCCGCCAGGCCCAGGATATTGTCAGGATTGCGGCGTGGAGAGTGAACCCTCATGGAGCGACCGGTCGACAGGAGCGGACGATGAACGAGGTGCGCATCGAACGCGTCGGCCCACGTCCGCTCGCGGCGATTCGCGCGACCACCAGCCGCAGGCGGCTGGGGACGGACATCGTGAGACTTCTGGACATCATCTGGCCCGTCCTCCGCGAGCTCAAGGTCCGCACCGGGCACAACGTCGTCGTGTATCAGGGCAACCAGGGCGGCACCCTGCTCGTCGACGTCGGCGTCGAGGCCCTCTCCGAGTTCGCAGCTCGAGGTGAGATCCGGGCGACGTCCACTCCGTCAGGGGAGGTCGCGACGACGGCGTACCACGGCGAGTACTCGGACCTCGCGCCGGCGTACGCCGCCCTGGAGCGGACCTGCAGGGAGACCGGGCGCCGCCCGGCCGGAGTCAGCTGGGAGGTCTACGGCGACTGGGACGACGACCCGGCGCGACGCCGAACCGATCTCTTCCTCCTGCTGGAGCCGGAACCGCGGGGCTGAGGAGGGTGGAGCGGCCGCTCGCACACGCCTCGGCGCCGTGGCGTGTGCGTACCGCCGGATGGCCGGACGCCGCCGACGTACACCATCCTGTCGAGAAGCCGGCCGCGAGACGGACGCAGGTAGGCTAGGTGCCGGCCACCCCGGATTCAGTCGACGCCTGCCGCGGAGCGCTCCGCCCGGCCGGTGACAGGAGGACCACGATGCAGCTAGGCGACACCGCCCCGGACTTCGAGGCGGACACCACCCAGGGCAGGATCAAGTTCCACGACTGGATCGGCGACTCGTGGGCGGTCCTGTTCTCGCACCCCAAGGACTTCACCCCGGTCTGCACCACCGAGCTGGGGTACATGGCGAGGATCTCGCCCGAGTTCGAGCGCCGCAACGTCAAGGTCATCGGGCTCTCGGTCGACCGCATCGACAACCACGAGAGGTGGGCCGACGACATCGAGGAGACCCAGGGCTCCCGGCCCGACTACCCGATCATCGGCGACGCCGACTTCAACGTGTCGAAGCTCTACGGGATGCTGCCGGCGAGCGTCTCCGGAGACCCGGCGAAGCGCACGCCGGCGGACAACATGACCGTCCGCAACGTCTTCGTGATCGGCCCGGACAGGAAGATCAAGCTGATCCTCGTGTACCCGATGACGACCGGCCGGAATTTCGACGAGGTGCTGCGGGTGATCGACTCGCTGCAGCTCACCGCGAAGCACCGGGTCGCGACGCCGGTCAACTGGAAGCAGGGCGAGGATGTGATCATCGCCGGCTCGGTGTCCGACGACGAGGCGCAGCAGATCTTCCCGGGCTACAGCGCGCCGAAGCCCTACCTGCGCATCACCCCGCAGCCGCGGTAGTGGACGCAGCAGCTCCTCGCGGCCGGCCGCGAGGAGCTGCCGCGGTCCGCCGGCGTGGGGCCCTGAGGTGATGCGCCGGACCTCGTGGCATACTGCCGCGATGGCCGGGCACGACCCCAAGGCGGACCTTCTCCGCTCCCTGCAGGCCGCTCGCGAGGCCCTGCTCTGGAAGCTCGACGGGCTGTCGGAGTACGACGTCCGGCGGCCGATGACCCCGACCGGGACCAACCTGCTCGGGCTCGTCAAGCACGTGGCCAACGTCGAGTTCGGCTACTTCGGCGAGACCTTCGGCCGGCGCCCTGCGGAGCCGCTCTCCTGGTTCGAGGAGGGCGCCGAGCCCAATGCCGACATGTGGGCGACGGCCGCTGAGACGCGGGAGCAGATCGTCGGCCTCTACCACCGGGCATGGGCCCACGCGGATGCGACCATCGAGGCGCTGCCGCTGGACGCCCTCGGGCACGTGCCCTGGTTTCCGGAGGACCGGCGGGAGGTGACGCTGCACCGGATCCTGGTGCACGTGATCGCCGAGACCAACCGCCATGCCGGGCACGCCGACATCGCGCGCGAGCTCATCGACGGTGTGGTGGGGCTCCGCAGGGACAACTCCAACATGGCCCCGGGTGACCCGGACTGGTGGGAGGGCTACCGCGGCCGGCTGGAGCACGCCGCCCATGAGGCCTCGGCCGGCACGACCAGGTAGCCGCCGCACCGCCTCGACGGCCGGGTCCTCGATCGGGGCGCCCGAGACCGCGGGGGCACGGTCCTGGTGCTCATCGCTCCAGGGATCTCACGGCCTCCGGCGTGCTCACCCGCCACACCAGCCGGCCGCTGTCGTGGTCGCGGCAGAGGTGGCTCTCGACGCGTCCGAAGGGCCGGCCGCAGGTGCTGCAGTGGTGGTCGGGGTGCTTCACGTCGCCACAAGCGTGATCTCACGGATCGCGTTCGGCGGCCGTACGGAAGGACAGAAGACCCCTGTCCGCCGACGCGGTCGGGGTGATCGGCTCCTTCGTCGGTGACGTCGCCGCCCACCTGCGAGCCGGCGATCGTGCCATCGCCGCACCGCTGATGCTCGAGGTGCTCGCCATCGCCGCCCTGGTGCTGCGCATCGCCTCCGCGTGAACCGGGCGGCCGACCAGCCCGACGCCCGCCGGCCTCGCGGCCGCGGCCGGTGAGGTGCCCTCGGGTGGATCCGATCGGCGGTGGTGGGCCGGCCTGGCCGCCTCGGGGTTCGCGCCATCACGGGCGGCAGCCGCTGGTCGCCCGGGGGTGTGCTCGGGAGTTCCGGTCAACTCCATCAGCGGCGCCTGGTCGAGCTGCGTGCGCGAGGCGATCCCGAGCTTTGTGAAGACCTTGTGCAGGTGGTACTCGACGGTGCGCGGGCTGATGAAGAGCCGGGCGGCGATCACCTGGTTGGAGTGGCCGGCCTGGGCGAGGCCCGCGATCTGCAGCTCCTGCGGGGTGAGCTCGTAGGCCGTCTCCACGCTCCGCTTGCGGGCGTGCTCGCCGGTGGCGAGGAGCTCGCGGTCGGCGCGCGCGGCGAAGCCCTCGGCGCCCATGGACACGAACATGTCGCGGGCGGTGCGCAGCTGCTCACGCGCCTCCACCCGCCGGCGCTCGCGGCGCAGCCATTCGCCGTAGAGGAGGTGGGCCCGGGCGAGCTGCGCGGTTGCCCGGCAGCGGCCCAGCCGCTCGATGGCCTCGCGGTGGAGCTCGTCGGCGACCTCGCCGTCGCTGAGCAGCGCCCGGCAGCGGGCCTCGAAGCCGAGCGCCCACTCGGTCCCGCTCGCCTGGGTCTGCTCGGAGAGCCGGACGAGCGCCGCGGCGGCGAGCTCGGGCTCGCCGGCCCGCACCGCAGCCTCGATGTACTCGGGGAGCACCCGGGTGGCGAAGAGCTCCTGGTGCTCGCACGCCTGCCGGGCGGCGGCGAGCGCCTCCGCATAGTTGCCCCGGCCATTCTCCAGCACCGCGGTGGCGTACTCGGTGAAGGTGATGAGCATCCCCTCGCCGCGGGCCTCGGCGTCCCGGACGCAGGCGTCGATCAGCGCCGCCGTCTCCGCCTCCCGCCCCCGCCAGGCGGCGAGCTTGAGGGCGCCGTAGCTGACCCGCGCGCCGGCGGTGGCCTCGGTGATGGCGGCCGCCTCCTCGATCAGGACCGCCGCCGTGGCGAACTCGCCGGCGTGCACGTTGAGGCCGGCGAGCTGGTTGAGGGCGATGGGCAGCCGGGAGAGCGCTCCCGCCTCGCGGGCGCGCTCCACCTCGCGGATGGCCAGGGCATAGGTGGCGTCGTCATCCCACACGTCCGCGGCGGTGCTCCAGGCGAGACCCAGCCATCGGACCTCGTCATCCTCCTGGAAGGTCCCCAGGGCGCGCCGCAGGAGGGGCACACCGGCGGCCCAGCCGTCGGTGAGCAGGGTCGCCAGGCCGTCGAGGAGGAGGTCGACCGCCCGGGGCGCACCCCGCACCGGAGGCGCCAGCCGGGCCGCCTCGGCGGCGTCCAGGACCCCCCGGCCGCCGCCGAGCCGGCCGGCGAACATCGCCGCCTCCAGTGCCTGCAGGTGGGTCTCGCGGGCCAGCCGGGGATCGAGGGGCTCGAGCCGCCGGGCCGCCCTGATGAGCAGCGGCGGGGCGTCGCTGCCGCGGCTGGTGGCGAAGGTGATCTCGGCGCGCAGCAACTCCAGCCGGCCCCCCTGCAGCGGGTCGAGCGGCCCTGCCTCGGCCAGGGACAGGAGGCCCAGGGCAGCGTCCGGCGCCCCCGACCGCAGCTTGGCGCCGGCGGCGGCGAGGGTGCGCGCAGCCCGGCGGGCGGGGTCGGGGGTGAGGGCCGCGGCCCGCTCCAGGAAGGCCGCCGCCGCCGCCAGGCCGCCGCGAGCCTGGGCCCGGTCCGCGGAGCTCTCCAGGTCGCCGGCGACCTCCTCGTCGGATTCGAGGGCCGCCTCGGCCCGGTGCCAGGCGCGACGGGCGGGATTGAGGTCGGGGTCGAGGGCATCGGCGATCGCGCGATGGGCGTCGCGGCATTCGTCGGGCGATGCGGCGCGGTGCACCGCAGAGCGCACCAGCGGGTGACGGAAGCCGACCTGCGCGCCGATGTGGAGCAGCCCGTCGGCCTCGGCCGGGGCGGCGGCGTCGGGGCCGATCCCCATCCGCTCCGCCGCACGCCAGAGCAGCTCCGGCTCGCCGCAGGGCTCGACCGCCGCGATCAGGAGCAGCCGGCGGGTGTCCTCGGGGAGGGCCTGGATGCGGCGCAGGAAGCTCTCCTCGATCCGGCCGGTCAGCGGCTGCGGGGCGGTCAGCCCGAAGCCGCCGGCGAGGTCGGCGGGCGTCAGGCTGCGGGGTAGCTCGAGGAGGGCGAGGGGGTTGCCCTGGGCCTCGGCGACGATGCGGTCGCGCACCCGCTCGTCGAGCCGGCCCGGGATCGCCGCGCCGATCAGCATGCGGGCGTCGGCGTCGGCCAGACCGGTGAGCTCCAGCTCGTGGATCCCCGCGAACTCGCCCGGGGGACTGGGGTCGCGCACCGCGAAGAAGAGCGCGACCGGCGCCGCGTGGAGGCGGCGGCCCACGAACGCCAGCACCTGTGCGGAGGCCTGGTCCAGCCAGTGGGCATCCTCGACGATCCCCAGCAGGGGCCGGTCCTCGGCAACCTCGCCGAGCAGCCTCAGCACCGCCAGGCCGACGAGGAAGCGATCCGGGGCGGCGCCGGCGGTCAGACCGAAGGCCGCACTGAGCGCGTCGCGTTGCGGCCCGGGGAGGCGGTGGAGGCGGCCGAGCATCTGCCCGCAGAACTGGTGGAGCCCGGAGAAGGCGAGCACCATCTCCGACTGGACGCCGGTGGCACGCGCGTGCCGGAAGCCCGACGCGGACGCCGTCGCGTGGGCGAGGAGCGCGGACTTGCCGATCCCCGGAGCGCCACGCACCACCAGAGCGCCGCTCCCCCCGGAGCGGACCGAGGCGAGCAGATCGTCGATGGCCTGGCGCTCTCGGCGCCGGCCGTGCAGCGCGACCCTCATGCGGTTTCCCGGGTCCGGGTGCCGGTCATGGAGACAGCGTGCGGTGCGCAGGGGGCTTTCCGCCACGTCCTGCTGGGGGAAATGGGGTGACCGGCGTTACCCGAGGCAGCCGCGGTGCCACCGTCGACGGGTGGCCTCCTGTCCCGACAGGACAGGCAGGTGAGAACAGGGTGCCCTCCGAGGACTGGCAAACACCGACGAGATCTTGTAGGATCGCCGCCCAAGGAGGCTGGCGTGACCGCGGCTCTCGACTTCGGCATCCCCGGGCTGAACCTGGCCCCAGGCGATCACGTCTGTGCGCTCTACATGGGCGCGGCCGAGCGTGACGCGATCCTCTTCCCCTTCCTCCAGGCCGGTCTGCGCTCGGGCCACACGTGCATCTGCATGATCGACGACCGGACCGAGGTGGTACGGGCCGGGCTCTGCGACGGAGCTGACGTCGACGCCTGCATCGCATCCGGGCAGCTGGAGATCCACACGTCGCCGGCGGCGCATCAGGGCGTCGTCGCCGGCCGGTTCACCCCCGAGGACATGATCCACTTCCTGGAGGACTGGGTCGGAAGGGCGATGCACGGCGACGTCCAGTTCGCCCGCGTGGTCGGCGAGATGACCTGGGGCCTCCGCGACCTCACCGGACTCGACGAGCTGTGGCGCTTCGAATCCGAGTTCAACCGCTACGTGCTGCGGTACCCGCAGTGGGGGCTCTGCCTCTACGACCTCGAGCGCTTCGGCGGCGGCATCCTCGTCGACGTGCTCAAGACCCATCCCAAGATCCTGCTCGGCGGCATGGTGCTCCACAACCCGCACTACCTCACCCCGGACGAGTTTCTCGCCCAGAGGAGTTGACCCGAGCGACCCATCCCGAAGAGGGGGACGACACCGGCGCCTCGCTGCGTGGCCAGCTCTCCAACCTCCAGGGCCTCCTCGTCCTGTCGATGCGGATGACCGAGACCGGGGATGAGCAGCGGATCCTCCACCTGGCGACCACCGCGGTGCCCTCACTGAGCGCGTGCCGCCTCTGTGGCGTGCACCTCATCGACGGGGGGTGGCGGGCCACCGCCGGTGCGTGCGAGCGTGCCGAGGTGCGCGCCGACCTCGAGGCGCAGTTCGCCGTGCTCAGCAGCGCCGGTGGGGCGGTGGCGATCCTCCACGAGGCCTGGGCCTGGGCCTTCAGCCTGCGCAGCATCCAGGGGCATTTCGGCTTTCTCCTGGTGAGCGCCGCCGCGGAGCCGCCCCCCTCACAGCAGTTCCTGCTGCGGGTGCTGGCCCAGCAGACCGGGATCGCGCTCGCCAATGCCCGTCGGGACGCCCACGAGCGGGCCAGCGCCGCCGAGCTGAAGGCGGCGAACGGCGCGCTTGCGGGCACGGTCCACGCCCTCGAGCAGAGCACCGCGATCCACCAGCGTCTCACCCAGGTCGCGATGGCGGTGGAGGGTGAGGCGGGCATCGCACGGGCGATCCACGAGCTCACCGGCTACCCGGTCGCCGTCGAGGATCGGCGCGGGCACCTGCGTGCCTGGGCGGGGCCCGACCGCCCCACCGTCGCTCCGGCGATGTCCCGCGAGCGCCGCGAGCGGATGCTCCGACGGGCGCTGGCCGAAGCCAGGCCGATCCGCGACGGCGACCGCCTGCTCACCGTGGTCAGCCCGCGCCGCGACGTGCTCGGCGTGCTGGCGCTCATCGATCCCGCCGACACCGCGGGGGTCGTGGAGCAGGTGGCGCTGGAGCACGGCGCCACCGTGCTCGGCATGGAGCTGGCCCGCCTGCGCAGCCTCGCCGAGACCGAGCTGCGGCTGCGCCGTGACCTGGTCGAGGAGCTGCTCACCGGCATCGACGACGAACGCGCGCTGGCTCGGGCCGAGGCGCTCGGCTACGACCTCCGGCGGCCCCACCGTGTCGCCGTCGTCGAGCCCGGGATCAACCGGCAGGACGATGACGACGCCTTCTTCGACGCGGTCCGTCGGGCCACGGTCGCCGGCGACCCCGGACCGCTCATGGTCGCCCGCGGGGGCGTCGTGGTGGTGGTCTCGCACGCGGAGAGCGACTGGGAGGAGTTGCGCGCCGCGGTGCTCGCCCACCTGTCCGCAGGGCGGTGCCGCATCGGCGTCGGAGGCAGCTGCGACCACCCCGCCGACCTCCCGCGCTCCCACCGCGAGGCCCAGCTCGCGCTGCGCGTGCAGCGAGGCTCCGGCGGCCCCGACCAGACGACCCTCTTCGACCAGCTCGGCGTCTACCGGCTGCTCGCGGACGTGCGCGAGCAGGAGGGCGTCGACCGCTTCGTCCGGGAGTGGCTGGGCACGCTGCTCGACTACGACGAGGGCAGGGGAGGGGACCTGGTCGCCACCATCGGCCGCTACCTGGAGTGCGGCGGCAGCTACGACGCCACCGCGGCGGCGCTCGGGGTGCACCGCAGCACGCTGAAGTACCGGCTGCAGCGCATCCGCGAGATCTCCGGGCGCGACCTCACCGATCCCGACACCTGCTTCAACCTGATGCTGGCCTCACGCGCCCGGGCCACGCTCACCGCAATGCGCGCCGCCGATCCCTGACGGCCGTCCCACGCTGGCCGGCCGGGCAGGGTCAGGCCTGTGCGTGGGAGGGACGATCACCTCGATCGGACCGGTCAGCGGAACCTCAGGACGTCGACCTTCAAGCTCTTGACGGTGTAGTTCTCGCCGCCCTTCGAGCATGAGTTGCCGAACTTCGCGGTCAGCTTGTGCGGGGTGTCCCGGCCCGGCTCGCTGAGCGTGCCGATGATGAAGGGCATGGTGACGGTACCCGAGGTGGGTGGGGTGGGGGCGGCGGCGAAGGTCGTCGCGCTCCCGTCCACCGACAGCGTCAGCGCGTTCCCGAACCCGCCCGTGCAGCTCGAGGGGATGGTGATCGAGACGGTCCCCGCGAGGAGCTCGAGCTCGTTGGCGGGCTGCGTCCAGGTGCTGCCGTTGAGCGGGATGTCGGTGGACCCGCCCTTGGTCGCCACCACCGACGGCGACGCGAGACGCGCGCTGGCGCCGATGCTGCTGCCGGTCACCGCAGGCCCGGACGGATCCGCCGGACCCGGGGTGGCGGTGGCGGCGCCGGTGCCGCCGATCCCCTGGCCGGTGAGCTGGAACGGGGTGACCGCGGAGCTGTCCACGGCGGCGGTGTGGACGCACCCCGGCCTGAGGGCCGCCGCGGCGTAGGAGGTTGCGGCGAGGGATGCGCAGAGCGCGATGTAGCCCACGGCATTGCCGCGAACGTGGGCGGAGATCCTGTGACTCATGCGAGGCTCCGATTGACGTTGGGGGGGCCGGGACAGCGTCACCTCGATCGGCTCCCGTCGCAGCCGGCCCAGGGTCCGGCACCCGCTGTCCGTCCGGCCAGCCCCGCCCTCCGGCGGACGTTCCGCAGGTTCGTGGTTGAATGAGGAGAAACGGCTCCGGACGGGGTCAGGAGGCGACGGTCGTGATCTTCGAGCAGTACTACCTCGAATGCCTCTCGCAGGCGTCGTACCTCGTCGCCGACGAAACCACCGGCCGCGCCGTCATCGTCGACCCTCGCCGCGACATCGACCAGTACCTCGAGTCGGCGAGGGAGCACGGTGTCAGGATCGAGCTGGTCATCGAGACGCACTTCCATGCCGACTTCCTCTCCGGTCACCTCGAGCTGGCGCGGGCGACCGGCGCCGAGATCGCCTTCGGGGCGCGCGCGAAGCCCGAGTTCGCGGCGCGAGCGCTGCACGACGGTGAGCGGATCAGGCTCGGCGACGTGGCCCTCGAGATCCTGGAGACCCCCGGGCACACGCCCGAGTCGATCAGCATCGTCGTGTACGAGCACCCCGACGACACCGTCCCCTACGGGGTGCTCACCGGCGACACCCTGTTCATCGGCGACGTCGGGCGGCCCGACCTGCTCTCGTCGCTCGGAGCGACCTCCGACCAGCTCGCGAGCATGCTCCACGACTCGCTGACCGGCAGGCTCATGAGGCTCCCCGACCCCACCCGTGTGTTCCCGGGACACGGCGCCGGCTCGGCGTGCGGCAAGAACCTGTCCACCGCCCTGTCGTCGACGATCGGCGAGCAGCGCGCATCGAACTACGCGCTCCAGCCGATGTCGCGCGAGGAGTTCGTCCACGTCGTGACCGAGGGTCAGTCCGCGGCGCCCGCATACTTCGCCTTCGACGCGATGCGCAACCGCGAGGCCCACGAGCTCCTCCACGAGCACGAGGCCCCGACACCGCTGACGATCGAGGCCGTCCTCGAGCACGGCCGCCGGGGTGCGGTCCTGCTCGACACCCGCGAGCCCGGTGCGTTCGCGACCGGCAGCCTGCTCGGCTCGGTGAACGTCGGTCTCGAGGGTCGCTACGCGCAGTACGTCGGCAGCGTGGTGCGCCCCGACGAGCAGATCGTGCTGCTGACCGAGCCGGGCACCGAGCTCGAGGCGAGGATCCGGCTCGGCCGGATCGGCTACGACCGCGTCGTCGGATGCGTCGAGAACCTCTACGAGGTGTTCCAGCAGCACCCCGAGCTGGTGCGGGCGGGCTCGCGGCTCACCGCCGCGGCCTTCGACGAGAGACGGCGCACCATTCCCGGCCTCCAGGTCGTGGATGTGCGAAACCCGGGCGAGGTCGAGCAGGGCTCGGTGCCGGGCGCCGCCGCCATCCCCCTGCCGCGACTGCGCGAGGAGATCGGCAGGCTCGACCCGACCCTGCCCACCGTCGTGCTCTGCGCGGGCGGCTACCGCTCGTCGATCGCTGCGAGCCTGCTGCGCCGTGTGGGCTTCGACGACGTGTCCGACGTCCTCGGCGGCTACCAGGCCTGGGAGGGCGCGCAGTCGCGCAGGGCTGTGATCACCTGACCGCCAGACCCGTGGTGTCGCTGAGGAACTCCGCCATCCCGTCGAGCTCGGGGGAGACGAGGATGGCACTGATCACCAGCGCCGCGGTGCGGCGCCCGACCGGCTTCGCCCGGAGGATGCGGCTGACCACCGCGACGCCGACCCCGGCCCTGACCGCGAGCTCGTCGGCACTGACGCCCCGTCCGTCCATCGCAGCCCGGACCCTCTCGACGTCGAGCACGACGTAGGGGGAGTGACGGGAGGGGAAGATGGCGATCGTGGCACTGCTGGTCATGACCCAGCGATGCTGACGCGGGCGCGGGCGCGGGCCACTGGCCGGTGGGACGGCCCCGGGCGGCCCGCGCGGACGGTGACGGTGGGCACCCTCTCCGCGCCCCGGCGTCGCCACCGGGTCGCTGAGGGCGCGCATCCGGGGGGAGGTGCTGGTGTCCTGATCCGGCCAATTCAGTGCAGAACATCGTATGGACGCGCCGCCAGCAAGAACCTCGGACGGACGGTCTGAGGCTTTCTGATACCTTGGGTGGCATGAGGCCCGTCACCGAGGGAGGAGCCGGAGCCATGTCGAGTAGGACGGTGTCGCGGACGCTGCTCACCGCCTGGATCCGTGCCGCGGAGGTCCTCGCGGCCGCGGTCATGTATGCGGCGGTGGCGGTTGCCGCGGCGCTGGCGCTGCACATCGTGCTCGTGTTCCTCGACGCCAACCCGGCGAACGCCATCGTGATCTTCGTACGGGGCCTCGCCGACCGCCTCGTCGGCCCCTTCCAGCTGCTCTTCACCCCCAAGGACCCGAAGCAGCAGGTCGCCATCAACTACGGGCTGGCCGCAGCGGTCTACCTGGCGGCGGGCGGCCTCGTCTCACGGGCGATCCGTGCGCTGGGAGGCAGGTTCGCCCGCTGACCCGAGCCGCCACCTCAGGAGATCTCGTGCATCCGCGGGTGCTCGTGGAAGAAGCGGAGCATCTCCCGGGTCGCATCGGGCCCCAGCGGATCGGTGAACGAGCCGGCACGGCTGCCTCCCGACCAGGCGTGGCCCGCGCCGTGGATCAGCCAGCACTCGGCGACGACCTGACCGCCGGCAGCGCGGTGGATCGTGCGGGTGAACGCGCGCCCTCGCGGCACCTGTCCGCTGCTGCTCGCCGCCGTGCCGTCCGGCAGCCCGGCCGCCTCGAGCACCCGCTGCGCATTGCGGGCGTTCACGGTGGTGTCCCTGTCGCCGTGGAAGACGATCGTGGGCACGGTGGTCCTTCCGGCAGGGGCCGCCGTTCCCGACGCTCTCGGTGCACCCTGCCGCATCGCGGCGAACGCCGTGGGAAGGTCGTGCGCCGCACCGGCGGGAATGCCCGAATGGACGGCGACGGAGGCGTACAGCTCGGGGTAGGCGGTCGCCGTGATCGCCGCCATCGCCCCGCCCGCCGACATGCCGGCGAGGTGGACACGGCGATCGTCCACACGGTGGAGGGACATGACCTGCCGGGTGATCCCGGAGATGATGGCGGGCTCACCGCCGTCGCGCCGCTGGTGCGCCGGCAGGAACCAGTTCCAGCACCTCGACGGGTTGGCGGCGGTGCTCTGTTCCGGGTATGCCACCAGGAACGTGCCCTCCTCGGCGAGTGCATTCAGCCGGGTCCCGGCGGCGGACTGTTCGGGGTTCTGGGTGCAGCCGTGGAGCATGACCACCAGGGGCACCGGCTGCCCGGCGCATCCGCTCGGGACATAGAGCCGGTACGCCCGGGAGCCCGCCGCGCCGGTGTACGAGTACGAGAGGAACCGCCCCGTCGACGGCGGTGCCTCCACCGGCGGCATCAGGGCCGCGCGGGAAGGCGTGGAGACGAGCGTGGCCGGCCCGCCGCCGGCGAGGGCACGTCGAATCGTCGCGGTGGCCTCGGCCGGGTTGCCGGCGAGGGTGAGGCGCAACGCCTCGTTCATGCGGCGCCGGATCTCGTCGATGGCTGCATCTCCCGTGGATGGACTGGTGACGGTGGGTCGGTCGAGCGGGCGGGCGACGGAAGGGCGCCGCGGATCACGGCGACCTGATCCGTCCCGCGAGCGCCGCCTTCACCGCAGCGGGGGCGCGGAGCGCGCCGAGGACGGCGACGGAGTCGATGGTGGCGAGGGCCAGCTCCGGTGACACGTCGGCGGCGATGCTCGCCAGCCCGAGAACGTTGATCTGCACCGTCTCACCGGCGGCGCGCAGCGCCTCCAGCTCGGGCCTCGTGTAGTGCTGCACGCCGAGCACCAGGGTCTTGCGGGCCACCGAGTGCCGCACCGCGTCGGCGTGGGTCGCGAGCTGGGTTCTGATCGCGGTGCGGATGAGGTCGGTGCGGTTGGCGTAGAAGCCCTCGAGCACCAGCAGGTCGATCTGGCCGAGATCGACCGGACCGAGGTTGATCGTGATCTTCTCGGACTCGCCGAGGGCTACCATCCGGTGACCATCCCTATGGATGGTGAGGGGATGGTGTACGGCCTGTCAAGCGCGTGCCGAGCGCTCCTCCCGGGCCGGCGGATGGCGGCCTGACGGGATCCGGCGCGGGAGGAGGTCCGGGGCGTCCTCGCCGGGGAGAGGCGCCTGTGTATTAGCATACATTATGATAGTACTAATGTGTAATAATCCACCCAGCGTTCGCAATCCAGCGGACCGAGGAGAGAAACGATGGCAGGTGGATTGGTCGCCGGCACGATTGCCGGGACGG
The DNA here is from genome assembly GCA_036495095.1 of Candidatus Dormiibacterota bacterium. Classification (NCBI taxonomy): domain Bacteria; kingdom Bacillati; phylum Candidatus Dormiibacterota; species Candidatus Dormiibacterota bacterium. The sequence goes on from DASXNK010000031.1 coordinate 24,570, forward strand.
TGGGCGCGGTCGCGATGCAGAAGGTCATGGCCGGTGCCCAGGAGTCGAACAGGATGGGCGAATCCGGTCCTGAGGCGTTCACCGGCGAGCTGCTCGACCGGGCCGACGCGAGCACCGACGCGTCCACCGAGGACAACGTGACCGACCTCGGGCACCTCGCCTTCGGGGCCGGCGCCGGCGCCCTGTTCGGGCTCGCCCTCAAGGTTCTGCCGTTCCCCGCGATGGTGGTCGGCCCCCTGTTCGGCCGCATCGTCTGGGACGCGATGTACAAGGGCGTCGCTCCCGCGGTCGGCGCGATGCCGGCCCCGGAGGACGACCATCCCGGACGCCCCGAGACGATGGAGAAGGCCCACCTCGTGTACGGCGGGGTGCTCGGCGCCCTCGTCCCCGTGCTCCGCCGCGTGCTCTGACCGCGCTGGCGGCGGGTCGGGGTCAACCTCCGGCCACGCCGCCCGACCCCGGGATCGATCCTCCCGGCGGGGGTTGGCCATCCCCCGGGCCGGTCACCCGTCAACCCGCGTGGGGCGGGACCGCTCACGCGCGGCCCCGCCCCTCGAGGAGGGTGCTGGTGGCTACGCCGCGGAGGTGCGGCGGCGGGCGAGGGTCGCGAGCAGCCCGAGGCCGCCGGCGAGGAGGGCGAAGCCTCCGAGGCCGAGCGAGATGCCCGTGAACGGGGTGCTGGGCTGCACATCAGCGCTGGTCGGGCCGGCCACGACGCCGGTCTTCGGGGCCCCGGCTGCGGGGACGGTCGGAGTGGACGTCGCCGCCGCGGCGCCGGCGCTGGAGCTGGTCAGCACCCCGGCCGCCTGGCCGGGGGCGCCGAGGAGGTTGTCGACGGTGCCGATCGCGGACGCGGCCACCCCGCCGGCGGCTCCGACCTGGAGCAGGTTGATGGTGCCCACGCCGGGGAGGCTGATCGGGATCCCGCCGTCGTGCGAGGCGAGGAGCTGCTGGCCGTTGATCGAGGCGACGTACGTGGTCCCGGTCCCGTCGCTCGAGGTGTCCGAGTGGAGGACGATGATCGCCAGACCGCCGTTCAGCAGGGTGGCGTCGACGCCGTTGTTCGCGGCGTCACCATGGGACGCGGAGGGGCTGAACAGCGCGTTGCTGGTGGCCTCGAGCACCGCCACGGTGGCCACCTGGCCATTGCCCAGCGCCAGGTCCGCGAGCGCCGAGCGCGAGTGCGACGAGGAGGACAGCCCGGACGCCTGCGCCGCCGTCATCCAGTCGGCGAGCGCGAGGGCGAGCAGCGGGTTCGCGGGAAGCGTCAGCAGAGCGCCGCTCTGGGCGCCGTTGCTCGATGCCTGCCCCGCCGAGAGGTCCTGGCCGAGGAGGCGCAGTGCCTGGGCCCCCGCCTGGGACGAGCCCGAGCCGGCGACCGCGTTGGTGCAGCTGATGCAGGAGTCGATGATGCCGAGGTTGGCGCCGTTGGCGACCGCCCTGCCGGACGGGGCGCCGGCGGCGGTGGCCGAGGACGCGGCGGCCGGGGTCGCGGGGTGGACCAGGAGGCCGGTCACGAGCGAGAGCGGTCCGCCCGTGGATGCGACGAGGGGCACCGCCGAGAGGGGCGCCGAGATCGCCGACGGGAGGGTGGCAGCGGAGGCGCTGCCGGCGCCCAGGGCGAGCTGAAGGACGCCGGCGAGTGCCAGCGGAGCCGTGGTGGTCACGAGACGATTCATGGGTTCTCCTTGTCTCCGGGCCGCGAGCCGCCACACTCTTCGACCACCTTTTTTATATCGTTCATATCAGTAAACGATCGCTTTCATCCTAAACTTGCGGTGGAGCCGGGTACTCATGTTCAGAGTTGAGCCCGTCACCGGGCGTCGCCCTGCCGTCGCATCACGTGAACCGGCAGTTGTTCTTCCGGCCGCATGCTCATCCCATCGAAACCAGGGCACTCCCGCAGCTGACAGACGACGACAGCGGCCGCCGCCTGGTCCGCGCGACCGGCGATCTGTCCGCTGTCCGGGGGGCGCTCGAGGATGCGGTCGCCGTCGCGGAGGGGGACGGTGCCGCCGACCCGGCCGAGCTCGCGCTCCTGCTCCACCATCTCGGATGCGTCCTCCACGATGTCGGCGCGGCAGCGGAGGCACGCTCCTGCCTGGAGCGGGCCCTGCACATCCACGAGGCCCTTTGCGGCTCCGGCCACTCCGCGGTGGCCAGGGACCTGCGCGCCCTGAGCCAGCTCCTCCTCGAGGCCGGCGAGCTCACCACGGCGAGGCGGAGCTGCGAGCGCGCTCTCGCCATCGACCGGGCGGCCTTCGGGGGCGGTCACCAGGTGGTTGCGACCGATCTCCTCCGGCTGGCCCACATCCTCTGGGACATGGACGACCGCTACGGCGCTGACTGGTGCTTCACCTCGGCCCAGGACATCCAGGCGGCGACGGCCTAGCGGCGCTCCGTCGAGCAGGGCACCCTCGTGGCGGCCAGGCGGTGGAGGGTCAACCCTCAGGTCAGGGCAGGCGGCCCAAAGCGGAGTTCAACCGCGCCATCGCCTCGGCCCTGCGTCGCTTCTCCGGATCCATCTCCTCGGGCTTCCGGGGAGCGACCGGCTCGGACGCCGGCGCCGGTGCGGCGGAGGCGCCACCGGCTGCCCACTCGCCGAGGTTGGGCCCGGTGCCGGGCGTGGGCTCGGTGAAGTCGCGGGGCTCGCGCAGGTTGCTGACCGGATCGCTGGCGTGGTCCATACAGTCCTGCTCCGCATCCGCGCGATCACGTCGCGGGGACCCGTTGTAACAGTTCGGGCACATGGCGACGAACAGGCGATTGCCGAGCGCGTCCTTGATCTCGGCGATCCTGGGCTTGTGCATCCAGTGGCTCCTCTGTCGGACAGGGACCCATTCGCGTCGCGCGCGCCCGGTCTGCGTGCCAGGTCCCGTGGATGCAGGGAGCGTCGCCCCATCCTACCTCCCCTGTCAAAAGCGAGAGGGGCGGCGCCCCCGCCCCACCGAGGAGCAGGTTCGACCAGTAGGGTCCGCCACCGGGGTCGGCGGCCCGGTTCAGGATCTGGTGGTAGACAGTGCCCACCAGGAAGCTGCGCCCCTCGGGGCTGAACAGGAACTGCGAGGCGATGACGGCCGCGCTGTAGTGGGAGTTCCAGTAGGTCGTGCCGGCGGTGTCGGAGGCACCTCCGTCAGTCCTGCCGAGAATGTCGTTGTAGAGCGACGTGATTGCGTCCGCAGCCATCGAGTTCGCCACGTGTTATATCAAATCTGAAATATTTGCGCTCGAGCCGGACAGCCGGCGCAGCGTGCTTACCCGCAACGTAAAGTATCAATACATGGGGTATTGCTGATATCATCATGTCACCGGGCACGACCCGGTCGGAGGTCATTGGAGAGGGGCTGTGGAACTGCTGCTGATCATCATCGTGCTTCTTCTTCTCTTCGGCGGAGGCGGCTTCTACTGGAGAGGCCGGCGCTGAGAACGGGCGCGGCGGTGGGATCGCAGGTCTCGCCGCCGCGCGCGGTCGAGGCCGGGGAGGCGACCGCGCGTCGCGCCTCGGACACCCCCTGGGCGCACGCGGTGGCCCGGGTCGGATTGACCGCGCGGGGACTGGTCTATGTCCTCATCGCCGTCCTCGCCGCGCAGCTTGCGCTGGGCCGGCGCGGCAACTCCGCCGACCAGAGGGGAGCGCTGCAGCAGGTCTCGGGCGAGCCGTTCGGGCGGATCGCGCTCCTCGTCCTCGCCGCGGGATTCGCCGGCTATGCCGCCTGGCGGCTGCTGACGGTGGTCACCGGAGAGCCCGGGACGCCCGACGACGACTCCGCGCGGCAGGCCGCGCAGCGCGTCGCCGCGGGGGTGCAGGCGGCCGTGTACGCCGGCCTCTGCGCGATGACGGTGGCGCTGCTGGCCGGCTCCGGGGCGGGCGAATCGGGGGAGCACCCCGCGGGGTGGACCGCACGGCTCCTGTCCCTTCCCGCCGGCCGCCTCCTGGTGATGGCCGTGGGGGCGGGTGTCGTCGTCGGTGGCCTGGCCCTCGTCTGGTGGGCGCTGCGCGACCGGTTCGAGGAGCACCTGGTCCCGGGCAGCATGGGTCCGGTGCCGCGGCGGTGGGCGATCCGCCTCGGCGTCGCCGGGTACGTGTCGCGCGGGATCGTCGTTGCCCTGGTGGGGGCGTCCCTCGTGCAGGCGGCCGCGACCCACGACCCGGGCAGGGCGAAGGGGCTGGACGACACCCTGCGCTCGGTGGCGGCGCAGCCGCTGGGCAGCGTGCTGCTGCTGCTCACCGCGCTCGGCCTGCTCGCCTTCGGGCTCTACTCGTTCGTCGAGGCGCGGTACCGGCGGCTGTCGGTTCACTGATCGCCGACAGAGGGCGCACCGCCGCCGACGGAGGGCGCACCGCCGCCGACAGGAGGACGGGCTGGTTCACGGGGGGCCCGGCGGCGCGTCCGCAGCCGGCGACAACTCCACCGGACCCCACACCCGGGGCGAGAACGCGGGATTCACCCGCGCTGCTCCGCGCCGGACACTGCGCTCCGCACGGGCCGCCGGCACCCTGCCGTGGTCGGGACAGAGGAGACCAGCGATGAAAGTCGACGCGGCGCTGCTGCGCGGCCTCAACGAGCCCTGGAGCGTCGAGGAGGTCGATCTCGACGGTCCCTCCGAGGGCGAGGTGCTGGTGCGGGTGCGGAGCACCGGCCTGTGCCGCACCTCCGACCACCTGGGCACGGGCGTGGTGCCCTTCCCGTACCCGGCGGTGGGCGGTCACGAGGCGGCGGGGGTGATCGAGGAGGTGGGCCCGGGGGTCACCGGGCTCGACGCCGGCGACCACGTGGTGGTGCTCTGGGAGCCTGCCTGCGGGAAGTGCCGGTGGTGCGTGCGCGGCCACACCAACCTCTGCGACCTGGGCGCGAACATCGTCCTGGGACCGCAGCTCGACGGCACCTGCCGCTTCCACTCCGGCGACGAGGACGTCAACCAGGAGTTCCTCATCGGCGCCTTCGCGCCCTACACCACGGTGCCGGCGGTGTCGCTGGTGCGCATCGACGAGGACATCCCGCTCGAGATCGCCGGACTGTTCGGCTGCAGCGTCACCTGCGGCTGGGGCTCGGCGGTGCGCACCGCCGGGGTCGAGCCCGGCGACACCGTGGTGGTGATGGGGGTCGGCGGGGTCGGCTCCAACGCGGTGCAGGGGGCACGCTGCGCCGGCGCCCAGCACATCATCGCCATCGACCCCGTGCCCCTGAAGCGCGAGAACGCCGAGCGGCTCGGGGCCACCCATGTCGCCGCCGACGCCGACGAGGCCTGGGAGCTGGTCAGCGAGCTCACCCGCGGCCAGCGTGCCGACAAGGCGATCATCTGCACCAACGTCTGCGAGACCGAGCACGTGACCCAGGCGCTGTCGATGGTGGGCAAGCGGGGCCGGGTGGTCATGACCGCCATCCCCCGGCCCGAGGACAACCCCATCGACATGCCGCTCTTCGAGATGCTGATGTACGAGAAGAACCTGTGCGGGCACATGTTCGGCTCCACCAACCCGCAGGCCGACATCCCGATGCTCATCGACATGTACCGGCGCGGGCAGCTGGTCGTCGACGACCTGATCACCCGCACCTACCCGCTGAGCGAGATCAACCAGGGCTATGCGGACCTGAACAAGGGGCTGAACATCCGCGGCATGGTGACCTTCGACTGAGCGCTGCCCGCGGCGGACGCGGTCACCGCGTTCATGGTCCGGCGGCCGGCTACCGGCTCGCTGCCCACGAGGGCAGTGCGGCGGTGACCTACCCGCACGGCTAGACTCCACTCGCGGGGAGGCCCGCAGGGGAGGAGGTACACCGCCGATGCCGCCACGCATCGCCGCCCGGCGGCGGCTGGTCTCCGCGATCGCCGCGCTGCTCGTGCTCGGTGCCACCGTCCCCGCCGCCGCGGTCCAGGGCCACGCCGTCCCCGCCACCTGGCAGCCGGGACCGCCGGTCTACGGGGTGGGCCTGACCTCGAACCTCCCCGTGACCATGGCGGACGGCACCGTGCTCCGCGCCGACGTGTACTTCCCCACCGACCGGGGCGGGACGGCGCCGGCGCCGGGCACGTTCCCTGTCCTGCTGGTCCAGACCCCGTACGGCAAGTCGCTGAGCGGCGGCGCCCAGGCGGCGCAGCAGTCGGGCGGCCTCAGCCTGGGCCTGTCCTCGTACCTGGTCGAGCGCGGCTACATCAACGTCGTCGCCGACGTCCGCGGCACCGGCGCCTCCGAGGGGACCTGGGGGCTCTTCGACCCGGTCCAGCAGCAGGACGGCGCCGCCCTGGTGCGCTGGGCGGCGGCGCTGCCCCACTCCGACGGGAAGGTGGGCACCTACGGCCCCTCCTACCTCGGCATCGACCAGCTGCTCACCGCCAACGCGCTGGGCCCCGGCTCGCCGCTGAAGGCGATGTTCCCGATCATCGCCGGCAACGACCTGTACCGCGACACCGTCACGATGGGCGGCCTGCCCGTCGACGAGTTCAACCTCCCCTACATGCTGATGACCGGCGGGTTGCACAGCGTCGACGCGCCGCTGGAGAACTCCCAGGACCCGGTCGGCTCGCTGCGGGTGGTCGCCGCTCACGACCGGGGCCTGCTCTCGCTCCAGGCACGGCTGCTGCTCTCGACCCTCACCGGCGGCCCGGAGGCGTACGACGGCGCCTACTGGCAGGAGCGGCGGCCCCAGCGGTGGCTTGCCCACGTCGCCGCGCTGGGCATCCCCACCTTCCTCGTCGGTGGGTGGTTCGACCTCTTCCAGCGCGGCCAGCCGCTCAACTACTCGGGCCTGCAGAACGCCGCGGCGGGGCGCCCGGTGGAGGCGCCGATGGTCGCCGGGCAGGCGGTCTCGGGCCGCTACCAGCTGCTGATGGGCCCCTGGTACCACGTCGACGCCGGCAGCGGGATCGACCTGCAGAAGATCGAGCTGCAGTGGTTCGACCGCTGGCTGAAGGGGGTCGACACCGGCATCGACCGCACCACCACGCCGCTCCATCTCTTCCAGCTGGGCTCGCAGCGCTGGCTGGACACCTCCCGCTATCCGTTCGACGGTCTCACCCCGACCACGTTCTACCTCGGCGGCGCGCAGGGCGCCGGGGCACCGTCGGCCAACGACGGCAGCCTGAGCCGGAATCCGCCCAGCGCGCCCGCCGGCGCGGACGAGACCGTCTGGACGGGGGTGAGCAGCCCCTGCAGCCGGCAGACGGACCAGTGGTCGGCGGGCGCGATCAGCGCCACCCTGCAGGGGGTGCGAGCGCCCGCCGGCAACCCCTGCGACCGCGACGACCGCAGCATCCAGAGCGGTCCCGGCGCGCTGACGTACACCACCGCGCCGTTCACCGGGAACACCGTGATCGGCGGTCCCGTCGACGTCACCGTGTTCGCCACCTCGACCCGGCCGGAGGTCGAGCTGGTCGCCACCCTCGAGGACGTCGCCCCCTCCGGGGAGTCGACACCGCTGACCAGCGGGGCGCTGCTCGGCTCGCTGCGGGCCCTCGACACCGCGCGGACCTGGTTCGCGCCCGACGGCAGGCCGCTGCTCCCGTACCACCCCTACACCCGGGAGTCGGCGCAGGCGGTGCCGGTCGGTGCGCTGACCCGCTACGACATCGAGGTGTTCCCCACCTTCGCGCGGCTGGGGGCGGGGCATCGCCTCCGGGTCACCCTGAACACGTCCGACACCCCGCACCTCCTGCCCGGCCCGCAGCAGCTGCTCGGCCTCGCCGGGGGTGTGTACGCGGTGCAGCGCAACGCCGCCGCCGCGTCGTTCATCGAGGTCCCGCTGGTGGCGGCGCCGGACGAGCGGCTGCTGAGGTGGGGAATGGGAGGGTGACGGGGATGGCGGTCGCGACACCGACCACGCTGCTCGTGGGGGGTGGCTTCTTCGAGGGCCCGCGCTGGCGCGACGGCCGCTGGTGGGTCTCGGACTTCTACCGCCACGCCGTTGTCACCGTGACTCCGGAGGGCGTCGAGGAGCGGGTCCTGGAGGTCGCCGGCCAACCGTCGGGGCTCGGCTGGATGCCCGACGGCTCGATGCTGGTGGTCTCGATGCGCGACCACCGGGTGCTGCGACGCACCCCGTCCGGCGAGGTCACCGTGCACGCCGACCTCACCAGCCACTGCGGCGGCCTGCTCAACGACATCGTGGTCGACGCCGAGGGCCGCGCCTGGGTGGGCGACTTCGGCTTCGACCTGATGGGGGCGGCCGATCCGCGGACCACCTCGCTGATCCGCGTCGACGCCGACGGCGCCGCCACCGTCGCCGCCGAGGGTCTGGCGTTCCCCAACGGCTCGGTGATCACCCCCGACGGCGGCACCCTGATCGTCGGCGAGACCCTCGCCTGCCGCTACACCGCGTTCTCGATCGCCGCCGACGGGTCGCTCGGCGACCGCCGGGTGTGGGCGCAGATCGCCCCCTCGCCCGAGCTCGGCTCGTTCGCCGAGATGCTGCCCCGGGTCACCGTCGCCCCCGACGGCTGCTGCCTCGACGCCGAGGGGCACATCTGGTCGGCCGATGCGGTCGGCGGGCGCTGCATCCGGGTGGCTCCGGGCGGCGCCGTCGTCGACGAGGTGCGCGCCCCCGCCGGCCTCGGCATCTTCGCCTGCATGCTCGGGGGCGACGACGGCCGCACCCTGCTGCTCTGCAGCGCCCCGGACTACTTCGAGCACCGGCGCCGCGACGCCCGTGAGGCGGTGCTGCTCACCACCACCGTCGAGGTGCCCCACGCGGGACTGCCCTGACCGGCGGTCAGACAGCGGCGGCGAGCAGTGCGCGGGTGCGGGCCCGCTCCTCGGTCGAGCCGATCTCCATCGCGATGAAGTCGGTGGCACCCGCCTCGCCGAACGCGGCGAGCCGGGCTCGGACCGCGGTCTCGTCGCCGGCGACGACGACGTCGGCGGGGCCGGCGGCGCCCTCGCGGTCGAGCATCGCCCGGTAGGAGGGCAGCTGCCCGTACATGACGAAGCCGCGGGCGGCGCGCCGGCGCGCCTCCTCGACGTCGTCGGTGACGCACACCGGCAGGCCGACCACCACCCGGGGCGGCGGCCTGCCCGCCTCCTCGGCGGCGGCGGCGATCGAGGGCACGATGTGCTCGGCGAGCGTCCGTACCCCGGTCATCCAGGTGATGGTGCCGTCGGCCATGCCCCCGGCGAGCCGCAGCATCCGCGGCGCCAGCGCGGCGAGCAGCACCGGGCAGGGCGGGGCGCCGGGGATCGTGATCGTGCCGTGGGCCCGCACCGTCTCGCCGTCGACGTTGACGCTCTCCTGGCGCAGCGCGGGCAGCAGCACCTCGAGGTACTCGCGCATGTGCCGGGCCGGCTTCTCGAACGAGTGGCCGAACATGCCCTCGATCACCACCTGGTGGGAGAGGCCGATGCCCAGCGCCAGCCGGCCTCCGATGGCCAGCTGGGTGGTCAGCGCCTGCTGCGCCATCAGCAGGGGGTGGCGGGGATAGGTGGGGATCACCGCGCTGCCCAGCTCGATCCCGGGCACCTCGCGTCCGATGACCGCCAGGGCGATGAGGGCGTCGACGCCGAAGATGTGGGGGATCCACACCGACGGGAAGCCGTCGGCCGCCGCCTGCCGGGTGCGCCGGATCAGCTCGTCGAGCGGGTCGGGAGGGCCGCCCTCGCCGAGGAAGATGCCGATGCGCATCATCGGAGGGTACCCCCCGCCCCCCGCCCCCCGCGCCGTGGCCGGCGCCGGCGGTCAGGAGTCGCCGTCGAGCACCTCGAGGGCGCGCTCGAGCAGCCGCGGGATCGAGGGAGCGAGCAGCTCGTAGTGGGGGTCGACCCGCTTGCCGCGGCGGTGGAGCATGAGGTTGAAGGCGGCGATCACCGCGAAGGCGTACCCGGCCAGGGCGCGGTGCCACGGCAGCGCGTCCACCTCGCCGCCATGCTGGGCGTACAGGGTGGCGAGCCGCTCCGGCGGGGCGGTCGCCGACCACATCCCCGGCATCTCCCAGGAGCCGGGGTCGCTGAAGACGCAGAGCCAGCCGAGGTCGTGGAGCACCGGGCCGGTGGAGGCGAGCTCCCAGTCGAGCACCGCGAGCAGCCGGCCCCGGTGGAAGAGCAGGTTCGACCACTGGAAGTCGCCGTGGCGCAGCCCCAGGCGCGGCGCCCGCGGTGGTGCGACGAGGAGTCGCCCGCGCACCCCGGCGGGGGGCAGGCGGAGGACGTGGCGCGGCGGCCCGTCGCCCCCGCGCAGCGCGAAGCCGAAGCTGAGGCCGCTGTGCCCCGGCATCGCCCGCAGCCCCACGACCTCAGCGCCGGCGCCGGCGTGGGCCCGGCAGAAGTCCGCCAGCCGGTCGCGCAGGCCCTCGTCCTCCGACCGCTGCATCCGGTCAGCTTCGCACTTGCGAAGGAGCGCGTGCTGGCCCCACCATAGGCGCGGGTGGAGAGGGAGAGAGGAGCGAAGCCGACCACGTGAGCCTGTTCCAGACGGTGATGAGCGGCCTGCAGGCGGTGGCCTCCCGCCGGATGCGCTCGCTGCTCACCTCCCTGGGCATCCTGATCGGCGTCGGCGCGGTGATCATCACCGTCGGCATCGGCCTCGGCACCCGCACCAGCATCGCCTCGAACATCAGCCGGCTCGGCACCAACCTGATCACGGTCACGCCGGGCAGCCTCACCACCGGCGGGGTGCGCACCGGGCTGGGCAACGCCACCACCCTGACCATGGACGACGCCGCGGCGCTCCAGAACCCCTCGGTCGCGCCCGACGTCGGCGCGGTCGCCCCGGTGGTGTCGCGCCAGACCGCGACGATGACCGCCGGCTCCCAGAACTGGACGGCGGGGGTCACCGGGAGCACCGGAGGCTGGCTCGTCGCCAACGCCCGGGTGGTCTCCGACGGCACCTTCTTCACCGACTCCGACGTGAAGAGCCACGCCCAGGTCGCCGTCCTCGGACCCACCACCGCGGCGAAGCTCTTCCCCGCGGGCGACGCCCTCGGCAACCTCATCACCATCCAGCACGTGCCCTTCCGGGTGATCGGCATCCTCGTCCCCCGCGGCGCCCAGGGGCTGTTCAACCCCGACGACCTCGCCGTGGTGCCGGTGACCACCGCCCAGGGTGAGCTCATCCAGGGCGGGTCGCTGACCTCGGTGCAGCGCATCCTCATCAGCGCCACCAGTCGCGACGCCATCGGGCCCGCGTATCAGGAGGTCAACGACCTGCTGATGCAGACCCACCGCATCAGCGACCCCGGCCAGGCCGACTTCACCATCACCACCCAGGAGTCGATCCTGGCGACCCTCGACTCGACCAGCACCGCGATCACCCTGCTGCTCGCCGGGGTGGCGGGGATCTCGCTGCTGGTGGGCGGCATCGGGGTGATGAACATCATGCTGGTGTCGGTGACCGAGCGGATCTCGGAGATCGGGCTGCGCAAGGCGCTGGGCGCCACCCGCGGCGACATCCTCCGCCAGTTCCTCATCGAGGCATCGGCGCTGAGCGCCGCCGGCGGGGTGCTCGGCATCGGGCTCGGCGCCGGCTCGACGTTCCTGCTCAACCACTTCACGTCGCTGCTCGCGGTCTTCTCGCCCTCGGCGGCGCTGATCGCGCTGTTCATCGCCGCGGGCATCGGCCTGGTCTTCGGGGTGTTCCCGGCGATGCGGGCGGCGAGGCTGGCGCCGATCGAGGCGCTGCGCGCCGCGTAGCGGTCAGAGCCAGACGTCCCGCACCGCCTCGCAGAGCAGGCCGGAGCTGAGCAGGACGATCCCCACGCCGAGCTGCTGGTTGTTGTCGTAGGCGAGGGCGAGGGCGATGAAGGCGATGCCGACGACGATCGGCGCGACGATCAGGATGGTGATGCCGCTCACCCCGAGCACCACACCGAGCAGGGTGAGGCTTCCCGGCCCACCCCGGTGCGCGCGCCGCAGCGAGGACCCCGCGCGCATCGCCGCGATCCCGATGCAGACCACCAGCAGCAGTGGCCACGCAGACATGCTCCCGCCCTCCTCCCGCTCCGCGGGTGCCCTGGAGTCTACGCGCTCTCCGGGGTTCCGCCAGGGTGCTCCCCAGCCTTGACGATGCGCGCGACCGTCGCCCGATGGGAGAATCGGACGATCCGGAACGGCCGCCGCCGAGGGAGGGCAGGCGGGGCGGCGTTCACCCCCAGGAGCAGCTGCACACATGGTCAATCGACTCACCCGCGGCGTCTGTGCGGCGGTCGTCACCGCCGGTCTCGTGCTCTCGGGGGCGGCCGGCCTCCGGGCGGCGATGCTCACCGCTCCGGCATCGCCGGCGCAGGAGGTGACCGCGAACGTCCTGCCGGGCCTCGACCGCCTCGCCCCGCGGGGGCTGCCCTCGCCGCTCACCGAGCTGCACGTCGGCATCGGCCTCGCCGCCGCCGACCCGGCCGGCCAGCTCGCCCTGTACGAGCGGCTCTACGACCCCGCCAGCCCGCTCTACCACCAGTTCCTGACGCCCGCCGAGGTGGCGGGGCGCTTCGGAGTCCCCGAGAAACGGTTCCGCGCGGTCACCGGCTGGCTGGAGGGCGGAGGGCTGCGGGTCTCCCACGTCGACTCCGCCCGCACCTACGTCCAGGCGGTGGGCACCGTGGCCCAGCTCGACCACCTCTTCGCCACCACCCTGCGGAGCTACCGCGCCGGCGGGGTCGACTTCGTCGCCAACGACCGGCGGCCCTCGGTGCCGCCGGGGCTGGGTGTGGTCTCGGTGATCGGGCTCAACACCCTGCAGCGGTTCTCGGTGCCCGCGCGGGTGCAGCCGAAGCCCGGCGTCGGCGGCCTCTACACCGACGCCTACACCCCCCAGGCGCTGTGGTCGCTCTACGACCAGCCCGCCGACAACCTCGGCCAGGGCCAGACGATGGCGATCATCGGCGCCGGGGCGAGCGACTCGGTGATCGGCGACCTGCGCCGCTTCGAGGACCTCAACCACCTGCCCCACGTCCCGGTGGCGGTGAAGCACGCCGGCGCCGGCCCCTTCAAGGACAACACCGGTGGCGTGGAGTGGGACCTCGACACCCAGTCGAGCACCGGGATGGCGCCGCTGGTCAAGCGCGAGGACCTCTACTTCGGCGCCACCCTCAGCGACGCCGACGTCCTCGCCGCGTTCTCGCTGTGGGCGAGCGATCCCGACGCCCCCCGCCAGGCCGACGCCTCCTTCGGGGAGTGCGAGACCAATCCGCTCAACCCGGTGTTCGGCAATCCGTCCGCCAACCCGCCCGGCAACTTCGGCCAGGGCCTGGGCGACAACCTCGAGCCGGTCGGCGACCAGACCCTCCTCCAGGCCACCCTGGAGGGCCGCAGCCTCTTCGCCTCCGCCGGCGACACCGGCTCGTCCTGCCCGATCGCGGTGCTGCCCATCGTCGGCGCCGGCAACGGCGTGGCCAACCAGGCGATCCCCCTCCAGGGCTACCCGGCGGCGAGCAAGTACGCCGTCGCCGTCGGCGGCACCGTCCTCTACTCCTCGGCGGGCGCGCCGCCGTCGCGCCGCACGGTGGAGTACGCGTGGACCTTCACCGGCGGCGGCTCGTCGGTGTTCATCGACGAGCCCGGCTACCAGAAGGGCATCGCCGCCATCAACCACCCCTGCGTGCTCGACCCCAGCGGCAGGCCCTACCCGCCGGGCACGCTCTGCCGCGGTGTGCCCGACGTGGCCGCGATCTCCGGCGACCTCGCCGGGAACGGCTACACCATCGTCAACAACATGAAGATCAGCCCCGGCGGCGGCACCAGCCTCAGCGCGCCGCTGTGGGTGGGGATGTGGACGCGTGTCCAGGCCGCGGCCCCCGACCAGGCCCACGGCCTCGGCTTCGCCAACCCCACCCTGTACCGGCTGGGCACCGGGCCGCGCGGCGCCCAGGACTTCCACGACATCACCGTCGGCGGCAATGGTCTCTACGCCGCCACCCCGGGATGGGACTACGTCAGCGGCTTCGGCAGCCCCAGCCTCACCAACCTGATGCGCGATGTCGACGGCCGGACCGCGCCGGTGCTGAACACCACCCCCGCGACGGTGCCGGCGCCACCGCTGGCCACCCCCTGCGACCCGGTCTGGACCGGCCTCCCGGGCAACGCCGCCGACCCGGTGACCACCGACCAGGTGCCGCAGCTCGACCTGCTCCGCGGCGACCTGAGCCTCAGCCCCGACGGCAGGACCCTGCGCGCCGCGCTGACCGTCGCCAAGCTCGACGGCTCGCTGCCGCCGGACGCCAGCGCGGCGAACTGGACGATGTACTGGACCTACGGGGGGGTGACCTACCTCGCCCACGCCCGGCTCGACAAGCTGGGCGCGGTCACCTTCGGCGACGGCGTCTCGGACGCCAAGGGCGCGGGCGACGCCCACACCGACGACACCGGCAGCCTCACCATGGGCAGCCCCGGCCGCGTCGAGATCGACGTCCCCCTCACCCACGTCGGCAACCCGCCACAGGGGTCACGGCTCACCTATCCGCTCGGCGACGCCGGGCTCGAGGTGGGGATCCTGCCGGCCACCGTCGACGTCGGCGGCACCCAGCTCGACGCCCAGCTCGTCCCCTGCGGGTCGCCGGTCACCACCAAGGCGCCGCCCGGCGGCGGGGCACCGCCGCTGCCGATCCCGCTGCCGCTGGGGGTCGCGCAGCCGCCGCCCGCCGCTCCTGCCCCGGCGGCCGGCACGGCACCGCCCGCGCCCGGCTCACCGTCGCTGCCGCTCCCGCTGCCCTCGCTGCCGCGGGCGGTGGTCGGGGTGCGTTCGGTCACCGGCTCGCTGCTGGGGATCCCGGTCTCCGGCGGCTGAGGCGGCCCGCTCAGCCGGCGGCGAGCTCCGACCAGCGGCGCTGCGCGCTCTCGTTCCAGCTCTCGTGCCGGGACTGGAAGAGGGTCGCGGCACGGGCTCCGCTCCAGCCGGGGGGCAGCAGGTCCTGGGGAAGCCGCGGGTCGAGGAAGGGAAAGCGCCGCCACTCGTGGACCAGCCGGGTCTGGGCGAGGAGCACGCCGTCACCGGGCGCGGGCGCCTCGCCGCCGACCTCCTGGATGAAGGCCTCGTAGTGGGCGCTGATCTCGTCGACGTCCCAGGCCTGGGCGACCAGGGCGCGCTGCTCGCCGATGCCGCCGAAGCGGGCCCGGAAGGACATCGCCGCCGACCGCAGCCCGAGCTCGACCAGGACCGCGTCGCACTCCACCTCGCGGTCGGGGTGGGGGCTCAGCCACATGCCCGGCGCGGGCGAGCCGAATCCCGCCCAGGTGAGCCGGGTGCGGAGCCGGTGCCGGAGCGCCCGCTGGGCCTCGGGCACGGAGACGAGCAGCAGCAGCCACTCGCCGTCCCACTGCGGCAGCGCCGCGTTGAACGAGTAGATGCGCTCAGCGCCCTCGGTGAGCAGCCGCCGCCCCGGAGGGCTGAGCGACCAGCGCACCCGGCGGCCGGTGCGCTCCGAGACCAGCCAGCCCTCCGCCGCGGTCCGCGCCAGCGCCTGCCGCGCCGACTTCTCCTCGACGCCCAGGCGGCCGAGGACCGCGACCAGCGTCGAGGTCCACACCGGTTCGCCCCGGGGCAGCACGAACTCGCCGAGAATGGTGAGCAGCAGCGACCGCGCGCTGGCGGCGCCCACCTGGCGGCGGCGGCTCAGGATCGGGCGCACCGCCCGGGCGTCGCGCCGCGGGGCCCGGGGGGATGGCGAGGCGGACGACGCGAGCGGCCGTGGTGGGGACATCGACTGGACTATCCCACGTCGGCGGGAGCCGCGGCGCCGGGTGAACATACTACAGGTACTTGACGCACATGGATCCAAACGTAGAAGATAGGGAGAGGAGGAGCGACATGACTCTCTCGACCCATCCCGCCGAGGCAGCGCCCGCCACCGAGGGCGCCACGCCGCCCCGGGTGTGCTTCGATGCCCACCCCGACGGCTACCGGCACTGGCGGCTGCAGATCGAGGGTCGGGTGGCCCGGCTGGTGCTCGACGTCGACGAGGCGGGGGGGCTGGTTCCCGGCTACCCGCTGAAGCTGAACTCCTACGACCTCGGGGTCGACATCGAGCTCTACGACGCCGTCCAGCGGCTGCGCTTCGAGCACCCGGAGGTGGGCGCGGTCGTGGTCACCGGCGGCAGCGACAAGGTGTTCTGCGCCGGCGCCAACATCCGCATGCTCGCGCAGTCGAGCCACCCCTGGAAGGTCAACTTCTGCAAGTTCACCAACGAGACCCGCAACGGCATCGAGGACGCCACCGCGAGCTCCGGCCAGACCTGGATCGCCGCGCTCAACGGCACCGCTTCGGGCGGCGGCTACGAGCTGGCCCTGGCCTGCGAGCGGATCCTCCTCGTCGACGACGGCTCCTCGGCGGTGTCGCTGCCCGAGCTTCCGCTGCTCGGGGTGCTGCCCGGCACCGGCGGCCTCACCCGGGTGGTCGACAAGCGCCGGGTGCGCCGTGACCTCGCCGACGTCTTCGCCACCCGCGCCGAGGGGGTGCGCGGCGAGACCGCGGTGCGCTGGCGGCTGGTCGACGAGAGCATCCCCAGGCGGCGCTTCGACGAGGTCGTCGCCGAGCGCGCCGCCGAGGCGGTGGCAGGCTCCGGCCGTCCGGCGGAGGGCCGCGGCATCACCCTGACCCCGCTGCGGCGCACCATCGGCGAGGACCGCATCGACTACCCCCACGTGGGCGCCGAGCTCGACCGCGAGGCCGGCACGGTGACGATCACGGTGCGGGGTCCGGAGGGGCCCGCGCCCGGCGGGCTCGAGGCGATCCACGCCGCGGGCACGGAGTTCTGGCCGCTGGCGGTCGCCCGCGAGCTCGACGACCTCATCCTCGAGCTGCGCACCAACGAGCTCGAGCTCGGCACCTGGGTGCTGCGCACCCGCGGCGACTCGGCGGCGGTGCTCGCCCACGAGCGGCTGCTCGCTGAGCACGCCGGCGACTGGCTGGTGAACGAGATCCGCCACTACCTCAAGCGCACCCTGAAGCGGCTCGACGTCACCAGCCGCAGCCTCATCGCCCTGGTCGACCCGGGGAGCTGCTTCGCCGGGCCGCTGCTCGAGCTGCTGCTCGCCGCCGACCGCAGCTACATGCTCGACGGGGTGATCGAGGGGGAGGAGGGCGAGCCCGCCGTGATCACCCTCGGCGAGACCAACTTCGGCGCCCTCCCAATGCCCAACGGCCTCAGCCGGCTGGAGGTGCGCTTCCTCGGCGAGCCCGATCACGTCGACGCCCTGCGCGCGCTCGCCGGCGAGCCGCTGGACGCGGCGCGAGCGCTCGAGCTGGGGCTGGTCACGTCCGCACCCGACGACATCGACTGGGAGGACGAGGTCCGGCTCGCCCTCGAGGAGCGCGCCAGCTTCAGCCCCGACGCGCTCACCGGCATGGAGGCGAACCTCCGCTTCCCCGGACCCGAGACCCTGGAGACCAAGATCTTCGCCCGGCTCACCGCCTGGCAGAACTGGATCTTCACCCGGCCCAACGCTGCGGGTCCCGACGGCGCCCTGCGAAAGTACGGGACCGGGCAGCGTGCCAGCTTCGACAGGAGGCGAGTGTGACCACGATGGCCGGCAGCATCGACTACGGCGAGCGTATCCCCAACAACGTCGACCTGGCGAACGACCGGCGGCTGCAGCGTGCCCTGGAGTCGTGGCAGCCCAAGTTCCTGCAGTGGTGGCAGCAGATGGGCCCGGAGCTGCCCCACCGCGACGTCTACCTGCGCACCGCGGTGGCGGTGGGACGGGAGGGCTGGGCGCACTTCGACCGGGTCGTGCTCCCCGAGTACCGCTGGGGCATCTTCCTCGCCGAGCGCGAGCCCGGGCGCACCATCGGCTTCGGTGCCCACCAGGGCGAGCCGGTCTGGCAGCAGGTGCCAGGCGAGTACCGCTCCGAGCTGCGCCGGCTGATCGTGATCCAGGGCGACACCGAGCCCGCCTCGGTGGAGCAGCAGCGCCACCTGGGGATGACCGCGCCCAGCCTCTATGACCTGCGCAACCTCTTCCAGATCAACGTCGAGGAGGGCCGTCACCTCTGGGCGATGGTCTACCTGCTCCACGCCTACTTCGGCCGCGACGGCCGCGACGAGGCGGAGGCGCTGCTGATGCGCAACTCCGGGAGCAGCGATGCCCCGCGCATCCTCGGCGCCTTCAACGAGCCCACCGCGGACTGGCTGGCGTTCTTCATGTTCACCTACTTCACCGACCGCGACGGCAAGTTCCAGCTGGGCACGCTCAAGGAGAGCGCCTTCGACCCGCTCTCGCGCACCTGTGAGTTCATGCTCAAGGAGGAGGCGCACCACATGTTCGTGGGCACCACCGGGGTCGACCGGGTGGTCGAGCGCACCGCCCAGCTGATGCGCGAGCACGACACCGACGACATCCGCAGCCACGGCGGCATCCCCCTCGACATCATCCAGAGGTACCTCAACTTCCACTTCAGCGTCTCGCTCGACCTCTTCGGCGGCGAGACCTCGAGCAACGTCGCCGCCTACTTCACGGCCGGGCTCAAGGGACGCTGGCAGGAGACCCGCCGCCAGGACGACCACCGGCTCGTCGACTCGATGATCGCCGTCGACAGCGTGGTCGACGGGCGGCCGGGCAGCATCGAGGTTCCGGCCGTGACCGGTCTGAACCAGGATCTGCGCCGCGAGTACGTGCAGGACTGCGAGAACGGCCTGAACCGCTGGAACCGCATCCTCGAGGAGGCGGGGATCGAGCGCCGGCTGGCGCTTCCCCACCAGGCCTTCAACCGTCATGTGGGCGCCTTCGCCGCAATCCACGCGACCCCCGCCGGCGAGGTGCTGGACGACGCCGAGTGGGAGCGCCGCCGCGACGAGTTCCTGCCCAGCCGCGCCGACCTCGACCTCGTCGGCTCGCTGATGCAGCCGGTGCACGAGCCGGGGAAGATCGCCGGCTGGGTGGCGCCGCCGCGGGTGGGCATCAACGACCACGGCTTCGAGTACGACTACGTGCGGTTCGGCTAGCGCGCCATGGAGGGTCTGCCCGCCACCGAGCTGAGCGACGAGGAGCTGGAGCGGCAGGGCGCGCACGCGCATGCCACCCGGAACTGGGTCTTCCTCCACGGCACCGCCGAGCAGTTCCGCACCCACACCGATCGGATGCTCGAGCTGGAGCAGGAGTACCTGCGCCGCCACCCCAAGCGAACCTGGCAGGGGAGTGGCGGCGCGGCCGGCGAGCCGCCGCCCGGCGAGTCGCTGGGCGACATCGACCGCGCCCTGCGGATGCGGAACCTGCTGCGGCAGTTCACCCGCGAGATGGAGGAGCTGCTCGCCCCCGCGGCCGCGGAGCCCGCGCCGCGCACCCTGGGGCGGCGCGAGGCGCTGCTGCTGGCCCGCTTCGAGAGCGCTCCCGGGGGCAGGCTCCACAAGCTCGAGGCCCACCAGGCGGCGCGCGAGCTCGCCACTGACCGCCGCGCCCTCGCCCACCTGTACACGCAGCATCCGCCGCTGCTCGCCACCGACCGCGAGCACCGCCAGATCACCCCCGCGGGGCGTGCCTGGCTCGAGGACCACCGCTCGCTGCTCGGCGACGGACCGGCCTGAGGACACCGGCGATGCCCTACGTCATCACCTCCGCATGCATCGACACCATGGACCAGTCATGCGTCGAGGAGTGCCCGGTCAGCTGCATCTACGTGGGTGCCCGCAAGCTCTACATCCACCCCGACGAGTGCATCGACTGCGGCGCCTGCGAGCCGGTCTGCCCGGTGCAGGCGATCTCCCAGGACCGGCGGGTCGCCCCCGAGGAGACCGAGTTCATCGCCGACAACCGGCGCTTCTTCGCCGAGGTGCTGCCCGGCCGCGAGACCGTGCTGGGCAGCCCCGGCGGCACCAGCCAGAGCGGGGACATCGGCGTCGACACCCCGATGGTCGCCGCCTGGGGCTGACCGGCTCATCCCGGGCGGGCCCGGGCCGGCGGCCGCCTCCAGCACCCGCCGGAGGTCACTCCAGCCCCGACAGCCCCTCCCGGAGATCCCCCGCCACCGCCCGCCCCGCGGGAAACAGCTGCGCCGCCGCCTGCTGCACCGCCAGAGCCATCGTCGGATAGGCATGGATGGTCTGCGCCAACCGCCCCGGGAACGCCCCGGTCTGCATCGCCACCGCGAACTCGTGCACCAGCTCCCCCGCCCCCGGCCCGATCAGATGCGCCCCCAGCAGAGAACCCCCGCCGAGGTGCCCCACCACCGGCCGTCCACCGGTGATCACCTTCACCAACCCCCGCACCTCGCCCTGGATCACCGCCCGGTCCACCGCCGTCAGGGGCAGGACCGCCACGGTCACGTCGTCCCCGTGCAGCCGCCGCGCCTCCGGCTCGGTGAGCCCGAGATGGGCGATCTCCGGATCGGTGAAGGTCACCCACGGCATCACCCGGTAGTCGGCGCGCCGCCGCTCCCCCAGGGCGGTCCCGGCGGCGATCCGCCCCTGGTACGCGGCGGCGTGGGTGAACGGATACAGGCCGGTCACATCACCGGCAGCGAGGATCCCCGGGACCGAGGTCCGCATCCGGTCGTCGACCACGATCCCCCGACCCTCCACCCGCACCCCCGCAGCCAGGAGCCCGAGCCCCTCCACCGCAGGCCGCCGCCCGGTGGCCACCAGCAGGGCGTCGCCCTCCAGGCTGAGCTCCTCGGCGCCGAGCCGCAGCGTCAGCCGGTGGATGCCCTCCTCGAACGAGGCGGCCTCGACCCGCACCCCGAGCCGGATCCGCACCCCCTCGGCGGCGAGCGCGTCGCCGGCGAGGCGGGCGATGTCCGGGTCCTCGCGGGGGAGCAGGCGGTCGAGCACGTCGACGACGGTCACCTCGCTGCCCAGCCGGCGGAAGGCCTGGGCCATCTCCAGCCCGATCGATCCGGCGCCGATCACCAGCAGGTGCCGGGGCTGCTCGGTGAGCTCGAAGAGGGTCTCGTTGGTGAGGTACGGCACCGAGTCGAGGCCCGGCACCGGGGGAATCGCCGGCCGGCTCCCGGTGCAGAGCACGATCCGGCCGGCGGCGACCGGCTCGCCGTCGACGCGCAGGTCGGCCGGCGCCGCCAGGGTGGCCCGGCCGCTGCGGACCGTGATCCCCGCCGTCTCGAGGTGGGCGGCATCCTCGTACCCGGCGATCCGCGCGATCGTATCGCGCACCCGCGCCATCACCCGGGGGAAGTCGACGGTCACTCCCGTGGCCTCGATGCCGAAGCGCGGCGCCCGGCCGATGGCGTGGGCGTGCCGGGCCGCCTCGATCAGCGACTTCGAGGGCACGCAGCCGTTCCAGGTGCACTCGCCGCCCAGGCGGGCAGCCTCCACCA
The DNA here is from genome assembly GCA_036495095.1 of Candidatus Dormiibacterota bacterium. NCBI lineage: Bacteria > Bacillati > Candidatus Dormiibacterota > Candidatus Dormiibacterota bacterium. The sequence continues at coordinate 45,750 of DASXNK010000031.1, forward strand.
GCACCACCCGGCGGCCGCTCGCCGCCACCACCGCGGCGGCGCTGAGCCCGGCCGACCCGCCGCCGATCACGGCGACGTCGAAGCCGCTCATCCGTCGCTCCTCCACACGACCGTGGCCCGCCGTGGTGCCCGAGGGTGGAATGATGGGCTGCGATGTCCTCCAGCCGTGCCCGCGCCTCCGCCCGTCCCGGCTCCGGCCGCCGCCTCGGCCCCTTCCGCCTGGTCGGCGTGCTCGTCGGCCTCGTCCTGGTCGGCTTCGGCCTGGCGCTGATCGTGCCGCCGCTCTGGGCCCTGTGGCAGCGGAACAGGGTGGACGACAACGCCCTCAACCAGTGGAACGGGGGCGGCTCCCAGGCGCTGGTGGGCGGCGGCGCCGCCAACTACGCCGGCCAGTGCGGCACCGGCGACGCGGCGACGAACTACGCCCGGGTCTCCTTCCCCAGCCTCGCCCAGTACGGCTACGCCGGGGTTGCCGGCGACGGCACCTGGGACCTGCTCCTGCACCGCTCGATGGTCCACTACCAGGGCACCGCGGCTCCGGGCCAGAAGGGCAACGACATCATCGCCTTCCATCGCGAGCCCGAATACGAGCACATCGACCAGCTCAACGTCGGCGACATCGTCGACGTCCAGGACCGCAGCTGCAAGACCTGGGCGTACCGGATCACCGGCCGCTGGCAGCTGGCCCCGTCGAAGGTCACCCAGCTGACCTCCACCGACGGCCACGACCTGACGCTGATCACCTGCACCCCCTTCTGGGTGGACAGCCAGCGGCTGGTCTGGCGGGCCACGCTGGTCACCGGCACGGGCGCGCAGTAGGGCTCCCCCTGAGCTCCAACCGCTGGCTCAGCTCGCGCTCCGAGGGCGGCGACGAGTACGACCGCCGCCTCGCCGAGCGCCCCACCACCGGTCCCGGCGTCCACGGCGAGGCCGACCTGGTCGCCAGCCTGCAGCCGGCGACGGTGCTCGACGCCGGTTGCGGCACCGGCCGGGTCGGGATCGAGCTGGCCCGGCGGGGGATCGAGGTGCTGGGCGTCGACATCGACCCGGAGATGCTCGCCACCGCCCGGCGCAAGGCGCCCGACCTGACCTGGGTCGAGGCCGACCTCGCCCGGGTCGCCCTGCACCGGCCGCCGGGCGAGCTCCGCCGCTTCGAGGTGGTGGTGCTCGCCGGCAACGTGATGATCTTCCTCGCCCCCGGGAGCGAGGGCGCGGTGGTCGCCAACCTGGCGCGCCACCTCGTCCCCGGCGGCGCCCTGGTGGCCGGCTTCCAGCTCCAGCCCGGGCGTCTCGGCCTGGCCCGCTACGACCAGCTCTGCGCCGCCGCCGGGCTCCGCCTGGAGCAGCGCTGGGCGACCTGGGAACGGCATCCGTGGAGCCCGGGCGGTGACTACGCCGTGTCGCTCCACCGCACCGCGTCGCTAGATCGCGCGGAGGTCGCGCACCCGCTGGCGGGGACCGAAGCGGGGGGCCCGCAGGCCGGCGGCGAGGAGCAGCCGCAGCACCCGGCCGCGGTGGCCGGGGTAGGGCGCGAGCAGCTCGAGCATCTCGGCGTCGCTCCCCCGCGGCCTGCCGGTGAGCGCGAAGGTCACGGTGTGGGGGAGGTTCCAGTCGCCGAGCGGCACCGCGTCGGCGTCGCCGAGGGCGGCGAGCGCCACCGAGTTCGCCGTCCAGACCCCCACCCCCGGAACCGCCTGGAGCCGCGCCAGGGCGTCGGCGGCGGCCATGCTCCCCGCCTCCTCCAGCCGTGACGCCGCCCGGGCGGCGCGGCGGATGGTGTCGCCGCGCTGGCGCTCGATGCCGAGCCGGTGGTAGTCCCAGCTGGGGGTGCCGGCGAGCACCGCGGGGGAGGGGGGGAGGAGCAGGCCTCCGGGGCCGGGGGCGGGCTCGCCGAGGGCCCGCACCAGCGCCGCGAAGCCGGTCCACGCCTCCTTCCCGCTCACCCGCTGCTCCACCACGGTGGCGACGAGCGGCTCGAGCACCCCACCGGTGCGGGCGAGGCGCAGCCCCGGCAGCCGGCGGCGCAGCGCCGCCACCAGCCCGCCCGCGGGGCGGAAGTCCGAGTCGTCGTCGAGCTGGCCGGCGAGCGCGGCCGCGCCCTCGAGCGCCCACGTCGCCCCCGGGCCCCACGCCTCCGCGGTCAGGCCGCCGTCGCCGGCGCGCAGCCGCAGGGTGGCGGCGCCGAGCGGGGTGCGGGTGGCGCGCCACACCTCCCCGTCGCCGAGCCGCATCGACGGGTCACGCCCGCCCCGCCAGAGCGGGAACAGGGTGAGCCGGAGGTCGACCGGCAGCCGGGTGCGGAGCAGGGTGCGGAGCGGAGGGGCGGGGGAGGGGTCGACGGCGGTCATCGCCCGCCATCGTGGCAGCCGGCGCGGCCTCACGGTACGTGTCCTGAATTGGCGGCGCAGGAAAGTGCACGGACCCGCGTTGCACGAGGTGCAGCCATGTCACAGGATCCACACCGGATCTTTTGCGGGCTGGGCGGAGCATCGCATGGTGAGTGCGGCCATCCCGTCCCGTGGCCGCCCTCCCGCCGCGTGGGACGGTCGAGGCACCACGGTGACCAGCTGGAACTGTCCCAAATGCGGCCGGTGGCACGACCTCAGGGCGTGCGACGAGGGGGTGGCGCTGGAGCGCTTCGCCCAGCTTCTCGAGCTTGCGACCGAGACCGACGAGGCCAGCAGGGCCGCCGACGAGGATCTGCGCCGCTACCTCGGACGCACCCGGGGAGAGCGTCCCGCCGCCTGAGCGGAGGGAGCCTGAATCAGGAGCGGAGGTAGGTGAGCACCACCAGGATGCCCATCGCCAGCGAGACCAGGAGCAGCACCACCATGCCCGGCCAGAACAGGTCGCGGCCGGTGCGGCCCACGTAGCTCTCGCCGCCCGGGGCCTGCCAGTCGCAGAGCGGGCAGCGCCCCTCGGTGTAGCGGGGGGTGAACACCCACTGGTCGACCGGGCAGATCGCCTGAGGGTCGCTGTGGCGGCGCAGCCGTGCCATGGCCAAGCTCATGCTGCCGTCCTCGCCGCCCGCCACCACCACAGGCTCACCGCGGCGCCGATCACCAGCGCCTGCCACATGAAGTAGAGCAGCAGCAGCCAGAGCGGCTTCTGCCGGGTCACCCCGGTGGCCACCATGCTCGGGGCCAGGCCGCTGCGCGCCCCGGTGGCGCCGCGCGGGGTCGAGCCCGAGCTCGAGCCCGAGAGGGACGACGCGCCCCCGCCCGTGCTCCCGCTCAGGCTGCCCGTGCCCGCTCCGAGGGAGGAGCCCCCGGTGGACGAGCCGGACTGGCCGGTGCTCGCCAGCGCCGTCCCCGTCCCCGGCGACAGCGGCAGCAGCGGCAGCAGCTCGGGCAGCGGCGCCGCCGGCACCGCGAGCGAGTCGGCGAAGACCTCGCCGACGGTGTGCTCGACGAACTGGGTGGGCACGCCGGGCGCGGTCGCCGGCTGCTGGACGTCGACGTGGATGCCGGTGGCGTCCACGGTCACCTGGTTGCCCGAGGAGGTCACCGCCGGAGCCACCGCGCGGAGGGTCAGCCCGCCCTTGGCGAGTGCGGTGTTGAGCTGCTCGGTCGCCTGCTGGAGCTGGTCGAGGGGCACCACCGCGCCGCCCCCCGGGCTGACCCCGCCCGAGCCCACGCTCACCGGCATGCCGCCCACGGTCACCTGGCCGAGGTCGACGGTCGAGGTCTGGTGGGGGGTGCCGGCGTTGGTGACCGAGACGCTGACGTGGATGTTGCGGATGAGCACGCTGCCGCCCCCGAAGGAGGCGCTCCCGACCCGCGCGTCCCCGCTGTCGACGAGGCCGGTGGCCGGGTCGATCACGACCGAGGCGCTGCTGGTGCCGGCGAGGACGCCGTCGGGCTCGGCCGCGTCGGGATGGACGGCCGGATACGCCAGCGCCGCCGCCGGGGTGAGGAAGCGCGCCCGCCAGGCCTGCAGGGCGGCGTCGAGCGCGGCGAGCTGGGCGCCGCGCCCGGCGCTCTGCCCGCCCGGCGCGGGAGGACCTGCGGGGACGCCACCGCCGGCCATCGTCGCGGTGGCCGTCGCGGCCCCGGGGACGGCGGTGACATGGGCGTATGGACCGCCCGGCGAGCCGAACGTGTCGGCGGTGTTGTCGGCCTTGGGGTAGCGCGCCTCGGCGTACTGCGGCTGCTGCTTGCTCGCCGTGCCCGCGACGGTCTGCGCCCCCGGCCCGGTGTCGAGCGGGGTCGCGGTGCCCTCGGCGAAGGGGGAGTTGTCGACGTGGGCGTGGGAGAGCGGCACCCAGCTGTCGATGGCGCCGCTCTTGAAGTTGGGGAAGATGCCGCTGCCGACGGCCACGTGGTCGGCGCCGGCGTTGACGGTGCCGTTGGCCACGCCGAGGCCGACCGCCGCCCGCACCGGGCTGGCCCCGCTGCCCAGCCCGGCGGCGGCGCCCAGGGCGACGGTGCCGGCCAGCGCCGCGATCACCACGCCTCGCATCGTCCTCATCCCCATGGTCCTCATCCCCGAGATCCTCCCACCCCTGCGGGCGCGCCCGCATCACCGAGATAGGAGCCGCGCACGAAGGACTCGTCGGCGGCCAGGGCCGCGGCGCTCCCCACGTAGCTGAGCTCGCCCTTCTCGAGCACGTAGGCGCGCGAGGCGAGGGCGAGGGCGCGGCTCACGAACTGCTCGACCAGGAGCAGCGATGTGCCCCGGGCGGGCAGCGTCGCCACCAGCGCGAAGAGGGCGTCGACCACCGTCGGGGCCAGGCCCTGGGACATCTCGTCGACCATCAGCAGCCGCGGCCTGTGGATCAGCCCGCGGGCGAGGGCGAGCATCTGCTGCTCGCCGCCGCTGAGGTGCCGGGCCGCCTGGCCGCGCCGTCGGGCCAGCGAGGGAAAGGTCGTGTACATCTCGTCGAGCGTGCCCGCGACCTCGCGCCGCGGCACCCCGGCCATGCTGGCGGCGAGGCGCAGCGTCTCCTCGACCTCGAGGGAGGGGAAGACCCCGCGCCCCTCGGGGATGTGGACGATGCCGAGGCGGGCGAGCCGCTGCGCGGGCAGGCCGCTCACGGTCTCGCCGCCCAGGCTGACGCTCCCCGCCATCAGCGGGATCATCCCCGAGACTGCGCGCAGGGTGGTGGTCTTGCCCGCCCCGTTGGCGCCGAGCAGGGCGACGATCTCGCCCTCGCCGACCTCGAGGTCGACCTGGAAGAGCACCGGGATGCCGCCGTACCCGGCGCGCAGGCCGCGGACGCTGAGGAGCGGCGTCATGCCGCGCTCTCGCCGAGGTAGGCGCGGACCACGGTGGGGTCCTCGCGGATGCGCTCCGGGGGCCCCTCGGCGATCAGCCGCCCGTAGTCGAGCACGGCGATGTCGTCGCACACGCGCATCACCAGCGACATGTCGTGGTCGACCAGCAGCATGGTGGTGCCGAAGCGCTCGCGGATGCGGTTCAGCACCCCGGCGAGCTCGGCGGTCTCGCGCGAGTCGAGGCCGGCGGCGGGCTCGTCGAGGAGCAGCAGGGTGGGGCGCAGCGCCAGGGCACGGCCCAGCTCGACCCGGCGCTGGATGCCGATCGCCAGGTCGCCCCCGGGGATGCCGGCGACCTCGGCGATCCCGAGGAAGTGGAGCAGGGCGCGGGCGCGCTCGTCGGCGCGGTGCTCCTCGAAGCGCGCCCGGGGCAGGCGCAGGGCGTCAGCGATCAGGCCCCGCCGGGCGGCGGCGTCGACCGGCACCATCAGGTTCTCCAGCACGGTGAGCTCGCGGAAGAGCTCGAGGGTCTGGAAGGTGCGGGCGATGCCGAGGCGGGCGCGGCGGTGCGGCGCCAGGCCGTGGAGGTCGCGCCCGGCGTAGCGGATGTGCCCGCCGTCGACCCGGAGCACGCCGCAGACGCAGTTGAACAGCGAGGTCTTGCCCGCGCCGTTGGGCCCGATCAGCCCCTTGATCTGGCCCCGCTCCACCCGGAAGGAGACGTCGGAGAGGGCCTGCACGCCGCCGTAGCGCTTGGAGACGCCGTCGATCTGCAGGAGAACGGTCATTCTCAGGCCACCCTGGCGACGGGGTCGCGCCGGCGGCGTCCGGAGAGCAGCCGGCCGAGCCGCGCGATGTCGTGCCGGGTGCGCACCACCGCCCCCTCGGGCACCAGCACCAGCTGGAGGATGAGGGTGCCGCCGATGAGCAGGGGGAACCAGGTGGAGGAGACCGAGATGCCGCTCAGCACCTCGGGGCCGAAGACGGTGGCGATGCCGGCGGCGGGGGCCGCGGCGATGGCGCTCACCCCCATCACGGTGGCGAGCGCGGTGAGCTGCACGGAGTGGAGGAAGTCGTAGGAGCCGGGGCTCACCGAGCCGATCCGCACCGCGAGCAGGGCGCCGGCGAGCCCGGCGATCCCCGCGGAGAGCCCGAAGGCGGCGAGCTTCCAGGCGGTGACGTCCAGGCCCACGGTGGCGGCGGCGAGCTCGGAGTCGCGCACCGCGCGCAGCACCCGGCCCGCCTTCCCGCGGCGGAGGTTCCACACCAGCACCACCGCGACGCAGAGGATGGCCAGGGCGAACAGGTAGTACGCGTACGAGCCGGTGAGGGGGGCGCCGAGCAGCGACGGCCGGGTGGGGTGCCAGGGGACGGCGCCGCCGCTGAATCCGTCCCAGGTGCCGGTGACCAGCAGGAACCGGTCGGTGAAGAGCGCCACCGCCACGGTGAGCACCGCGAGCAGCAGGCCCGAGAGGCGCAGCGCGGGGATGCCGACCAGCACCCCGGCGAGCACCGCCACCGCGACCGCGACCGGCAGCGCCAGCCAGAACGACCAGCCGTGACCGTCCATCAGCGACCCCACCGTGAAGGCGCCCATGGCGGCGAAGGAGTACTGGCAGAAGGAGATCTGCCCGACGAAGCCGGTGAGCACCACCACCGAGAGCACCAGGAGGGCGATGATCACGGCGTCGGAGTCGAGCCCGCGCTGGAAGTCGGACTCGAGGGCGGGGAGCAGCGCCACCGCGGCCACCAGCGCGGCGAGGCCGAGCCGCCGGTTGCGCGACACCGCCCCGGTCATCCGCGTCCCCGTGATGCGGCCAGCCCCGGCCGGAACACCACCGCGAGGGTGATCAGCGCCAGGACGAAGGTGCTCAGCTCGCTGAGCCCGGCCTGGGTGAAGAAGGCCTTGGGGTAGTACTGCACCAGTCCCAGCAGGATCGCCCCGACGACGGTGAGGGGGAGGTTGGTGAGGCGCCCGATCAGCGCGGCGGTGAAGGCGTCGATCACCAGCACGGTGAGCGAGTAGGTGTCGAAGTTGAGCAGCGGGGTGATCAGCACCCCGGCGACCGCGGCCATCGCCGAGCCGATCATCCAGGAGGCCGCCGAGACCCGGTCGACGTCGATGCCCCAGAGCCGGGCCGCCTGGGGGTCGTCGGCGACGGCGCGCATCTGCGCCCCCAGCGAGGTCCAGCGCAGCAGCGCCGAGGTGCCCAGGGAGAGCCCGATCGCGACCAGGAAGATGGTGAGCTGGTCGAATCCCACCACCACGTTGGTGAGCGGCACGGTGAACCCGTTGCTGCCCACCAGCTGCACCGGGCGGTGGTAGCCGGTGGAGCCCCAGATGATGCCCGCCGCGGTCTGCAGCACCAGCAGCCAGGCGATCGTCACCGCCACCTTGGTCAGCGGTGGCCGTCCGGTGAGCGGCCGGATGGTGAGGAACTCGATGACGAATCCCAGCAGGGCGCCGGTGGCGACGGCCGCGAGCAGGCCGATCAGCGAGGGGATCCCGGCGACCACGGAGACCTGGTAGGCGACGAAGGTGGAGAACATCGCCACCGCCCCGTGGGCGAAGTTCAGCACCCCGGAGACCCGGTAGATCAGCACCAGCCCGGTCGCGGCGAGCGCGTAGACGCCGCCCAGGGTGAGCCCGATGACCGTGTAGCTGGGCAGCAGCGAGAAGCCGGACAACGACGCGATCACAGACGGGGACACGCGGTCAGAAGCAGTTCCAGCCGGAGTACGTGTGCCACGTGCCCTGCTGGTTGCGGATCCACTGGACGCAGTGGTTCGGATCGTGCGGCCCCGGGGTGAAGGTGAGCGGCACCGTCAGCCCGTTGTCCCACCTCGTGATGTGGTCGAGCGAGTCGACCAGCGACCGGCTGGTGGGCGGAGTCGTCCCGAGGCGGCGCACCGCCTCGACGAAGAGCTTGGCGGCCACCCAGGTCCCCTCGGAGAAGACGTCGAGGGCGTCGACCTGGGCGGGGTAGTAGCGCTGCACCGCCCCGTAGTACTCGCTCATCGCCGGCAAACTCATGTGCTCGTCTGGCTCGATGAACGGGGTCACCGACTCCGCGTTGTACGCCGCGGGTCCGTACTGCTTCTCCGCCGACTTCTTGTCCATGCCGAAGCCGAGGAAGGTGGGGTGGAAGTTCTGCCGGTCGAGCGCCTGGAAGAAGCGCGCGTACGAGAAGGGGTCGAGGCCGGCGATGATCGAGTCGGCGCCCTCGAGGCGGATCTTCACCGCCAGGTCGGTGTAGTCGGGCTTGGTGGCGTCGGCGAGGTCGACGCTCTTCTCGTGGATGCCGTGCCGGTGGAGGCTGTCGGTGATCCGCTGAGCCACCGGACCGGTGAAGGGGCTGTTGATGACCACCACCGCCGGTGCGTGGATGCCGAGGTCGACGGCGTGCGCGGCCAGCCCCTCGACCGTGGGGCCGAGCAGGTTGGGGCTGACCGGGAAGGACAGCGGCGACTCGAACTCGGCCGGGACGCCGAGGCCGCCGACCACGGGGACGCCCTGCGATGCGAGGTAGGCGGTCTCGGCCTGCTCGCTGCTCGCCGACAGCCAGCCGACCATGGCGAGCACCCCGGAGCCGACCAGCCGCTCCGAGCACTGGTGGCCGCGGGTGGGATCGAAGGCGGAGTCGCAGTCGACGAGCCGGAACCGGTAGCCGTTGACCCCGCCGGTGGCGTTGACCTGGTTGAAGTAGGCGCGCACGGTATCGCGCTGCACGGTGGCGTCGAGCGGGCCGGTCTCGTCGAAGATGCCGCCCACGGTGATGACCCCGCCGGAGACGCCCGCGGCCGCGCCCGCAGCCGGGACGGGGGTGCCGGGGCGGGCATGGGTGCCGCCGGTGGCCGCCCCGGTGCCGGTGCCGGGGCCGGCGACCGGCCCCTGCACGCCCGGTGCGGTGGCGCCGGTGGAGCCGGTGGAGCCGGTGGAGCCGCCGGGCGTGCCCGTCACCGGATCCTGCGGTGCCGCGGTGCCGGAGGTGTCGCCGGTGCCGGGTGGGATCATCCGCAGCGCGGTGCGGTCGTAGACGGGGTGCGCGAAGCGCCAGGCGACCACGCCGCCGAGGCCGAGGGTGGTGACGATCGCCACCGTCAGGAAGACGACGACGACCCGCTCGCGCAGCTCCACGGGAACCTCCGTTCACCAGTGACGCAGCGCGCCACGCCGTCAGGATAGCGAGACGGTCGCGCCGCCCGTCCCGGGGCATCGGCGGGACGCTCTGGGGCAAGATGGGGCGGCGGTCCGACAACAGGGAGAACGGCATGGAGCGGTTCGAGAGCCCGGAGGCGATGCGCGCGGCGCAGGGCAGCCACCTCGGTCACAGCGCCTGGCGCGAGATCACCCAGGACCAGGTGAACCGGTTCGCCGACGCCACCGGTGACCACCAATGGATCCACGTCGACCTCGAGCGCGCCGCGGCGGGCCCCTTCGGCGGCACCATCGCCCACGGCTTCCTCACCCTGTCGATGCTCCCCGAGATGATCTTCGAGCTGCTCCAGGTCGACGGCGTCGGGATGGTCATCAACTACGGGCTCAACCGGGTGCGCTTCGTGACCCCGGTGCGGGTCGGCTCCAGGATCCGCGCCGGCGCCGAGCTCACCACCGTCGAGGAGGTGAAGGGCGGCCTCCAGGCCACCGTCACCGTGACCTTCGAGATCGAGGGTGTCGACAGGCCCGCCTGCGTCGCCGAGTCGCTGATGCGCTTCCACGTGTAGCCGCCCCGCCCGCCAGCCCCTCGAGGCTGACCTGATCTCCACATCATGCATTTGTAGGTATCAATGTCGGGAATCCGCCGGTCACGATCAGGCGGCCGTGGCATCGGATACCATCCGGGCCGCATCTGCGAGGCCACCGGCCGCGCTTTGGGGGCGAGGCGCATTCGATGCTGACCGTACGCGAGTTGAGGGTGACCTACGGGGGGGTGGTGCAGGCCCTCCGTGGCGTTTCTCTGTCGGTCGCCGAGGGCGAGGTGGTCGCGGTGCTCGGCAGCAACGGCGCGGGCAAGTCCACGCTGCTGCGGGCGATCTCGTCGACGCTGCGGATGTGCGGCGGGCACATCGCCGAGGGCAGCCTGGAGTTCGAGGGCCGGCGGCTCAACGGGCTGCCCCCGGCCGAGGTGGTCGACGGCGGGATCGTCCAGGTGCCCGAGGGCCGGCGGATCTTCACCCGGCTCACCGTCGACGAGAACCTCCGCGCCGGGGGATACAGCGTCCGTGACCGCAAGCAGCTCGGCAACGCGCGCCGCCGCGTCGTCGAGCTCTTCCCGATCCTCCAGGAGCGCGCCGAGCAGCGCGCCGGGCTGCTCTCCGGAGGCGAGCAGCAGATGCTCGCGATCGGCCGAGCGCTGATGTCCTCGCCGCGGCTGCTGCTGCTCGACGAGCCGTCGCTCGGGCTGGCGCCGCTGGTGGTGGGGCGGATCGGCGAGATCATCGCCCAGATCAACCGCCAGGGAACCACGGTGCTGCTCGTCGAGCAGAACACGACGATGGCGCTGGAGGTGGCCGCGCGGGCGGTGGTGCTCGACCTCGGGCAGGTCTCGCTCACCGGCACCGCCGCCGAGCTGTCGGCGAGCACCGAGGTGCGCGACCTGTACCTCGGCCACGGCGGTGAGCGGGCCGTGGCCGAGGCGGCGTCCGGCACCACCGCGCGTCGCCGGCTGGGGACCTGGGTGCCGTGAGCAGCCCCGGGTCCGGCTCCACCCTCGCCGTCAGCGGCATCACCGTCCGCTTCGCCGGTCTGACCGCGCTCGACGACGTCTCGTTCTCGGTCGAGCCGGGCACGGTGCACGCCCTCATCGGGCCCAACGGCGCCGGGAAGTCGACGATGTTCAACGTTCTCTCCGGCGTCTACCGGCCCGCGTCGGGATCGGTGAGCTTCGGCGGCGTCGATCTGGTCGGGCTGGCCCCTCACGCCATCGCCGGCCTGGGGGTGGCGCGCACCTTCCAGAACATCGCCCTCTTCCCCGCCGCAACGGTGGAGGAGAACCTGATGCTGGGCCGCCACCACCTCACCCGCGCCGGCTTCCTCGGCGCCGGGCTGCGGCTGCCCTTCGCGACCCGCGAGGATCGCCGCCACCGCGCCCGGGTCACCGAGATCGCCGAGTTCCTCGGCATCGGCGGGCTGCTCCGGCTTCCCGCCGGCGAGCTCTCCTACGGCGACCAGAAGCGGGTGGAGATGGCCCGGGCGCTCTGCGTCGAGCCCGCCATCCTGCTGCTCGACGAGCCGGTCGCCGGCATGGACGCCGCCGAGACCGCACAGATGGCCACCGCCATCCGCGACATCCGCGAGGGGCTGGGGATCTCCATCCTGCTGGTCGAGCACGACATGGGCCTGGTCATGACCATCGCCGACCAGGTGACCGTGCTCGACTTCGGCCGGCGCATCGCCGACGGCCCGCCGGTGCAGGTGCGCTCCGACCCGGAGGTGATCCGCGCCTACCTCGGCACCGGCCACGACGGCGCCGCCGCGGCCGCCCCGCCCGCGGCGGCCGCCCCCGCACCGCCGCCGGCCGCCCCCGCGCCGCCGCCGGGGGCCCTCGCGCCGCCGGGCAGGGACGGGCGCCCCGGCTTCAACCCCAACTCCTACCGGGAGCCGTCGCTGCCGGCGTCCCCTCCCGCCGCCGCCCCACCAGCCGCCAGCCCCCCACCACCCGCGCCGCCGTCACCCCAGGGTGCGCCCCCGGCCTGGGCATGGAACGAGAGCGAGGAGCCGCCGTCGTGAAGGACTTCGTCCAGTTCGTGTTCAACGGCCTGTCGCTGGGCTCGATCTATGCGCTGCTCGCCCTCGGGTTCGTGATCATCTTCAAGGCCACCGAGGTGGTGAACTTCGCCCACGGCAGCATCCTCGCCCTGGGCGCGTACTCGATCTCGCGCTTCAGCTACACCAACCACCTCAACTTCTACCTGGCGGTGCTGCTCGGCGTCGCCATCGCCGGGGTGCTCGCGTTCGTCATCGAGCGCGGCCTGGTGCGCACCATGGCGGGGCGGTCGGTGATCGCGGTGAGCATCATGACCATCGGCGTCGACCTGATCGTCCGCACCGAGACCACCCGCCGCATCGGCGTCGACGTGCTGACCCTGGGCGATCCCTGGCGCGACGGCATCGTCCACTTCGCCGGGCTGACCGTGCCGACGGCGCGGGTCTGGGCGATCGGCACCGCGCTGGTGATCCTCGCCGCCTTCTTCGCCTGGTTCAAGTTCTCCTCGTTCGGGGTCGCCATGCGCGCCTCCGCCGAGGACCCCGAGACCGCATCGCTGATGGGAATCCGGCTGGGCCGGATCTCGTCGGTGGCCTGGGTTCTCGCCGGCGCCCTCGCCGCGGTCGCGGGAGTCTTCCTCACCGCCTTCCCCAGCGCCGGGCTGGACGCCAGCACCGGGGACGTGGCGCTGCGCGCCTTCCCCGCCGCGATCCTCGGCGGCCTCGACTCCACCGGTGGCGCGGTGGTCGGCGGGCTGATGATCGGGGTCGCCGAGGTGCTCACCGCCGGCTACCAGTCGAACCTCACCTTCCTGGGGCGCGGCTTCGACCAGGTGATGCCCTACGTCGTGATGGTGGCGGTGCTCCTGGTGCGGCCCACCGGGCTCTTCGGCACTCGGGAGGCCACCCGTGTCTGAGGTCGCCGTCAGCAGCCTCGAGAGCGCCGCCGACGCCGCCGTCGCCAGGAGCCGCTCCGGCCTGCGGACGGTGGTGGCGCGGATCGTGGTGGTGGCGCTCATCGCCCTCGTTCCCCTGGTGCTGGGCACGATCGACACCGAGGGCCAGGACTTCTGGCTGCAGTCCGGGGTGTTCGCCTTCGCGGCGATGATCGCGGCGCTCGGGCTCACCCTGCTGGTGGGCGGCGCCGGGCAGCTGTCGCTGGCGCACTCGTTCTTCGTCGCCGTCGGAGCCTACGCGTACACCTACCTCGCCTCGGCGACCAAGGGCACCGGCACCACGATCGCGTCGTCGATCCAGGGCGGCTTCGGGCTGCCCACCCCGATCGCGATGATCGGCGCGGTGCTCATCGCCGGGCTCGCCGGCCTCCTCTTCAGCCCGATCTCGTCGCGGCTCCGCGGCATCTACCTGGGCGTCGCCTCACTGGGGCTGGTCTTCGTGGGCCTCCACATCGCCTTCAACGCGCAGAAGCTGAGCGGCGGCTTCAACGGCCGCGACGTGCCCGACTTCAACCTCTTCGGGTTCGCCTTCGACAGCTCGCCGCTGAGCGTCCTCGGGGTGCCCTTCACCCGCAACAGCAAGCTCTGGTACCTCGGCCTCGCCGGCACGGTGGTCGCCTACGTGTACTTCGTCAACGTGCTCAAGGGGCGGCCGGGACGGGCGCTGCGCTGCCTGCGCGACAGTGAGGTGGCCGCCTCGGTGCTGGGGGTCAACGTGGTGCGCTACAAGGCGTACGCCTTCACCCTCTCCTCGATGTACGCGGGCCTGGGCGGCGGCATCCTCGCGCTCGCGTACCACCACGTCGTGCCCGACACCTTCGGGCTGGGGCTGACGGTCTCGTTCCTGGCGATGATCGTCATCGGCGGGCTGGGGTCTCCGGGGGGCGCTCTGGTCGGCGCGCTGTTCGTCACCGCACTGCCGCTGGTCCTCGCGAAGTACAGTGACTCACTGCCCTTTCTCGCACCCACCGGCTCCGGCGGCGTGACTGCCGCGGTGGCCGCCCAGTTCGTCTACGGCGCCGCCGTCATCCTGCTGCTGGTGTTCGAGCCCGGCGGTGTGGCGGCACTCGGCCGGCGTCTGCCACGGCTTGCATCCAGACTTCGGCGATCCCCCCATCCATCCACCCAGAAGGAGGCAGCATGAAGCCACGTGTACGCACCTGGAGATACGTTGCACTCGCCACCACCGGTGTGCTGGCGATTGCCGCCTGCGGCAGCAGTGGGAGCAGCGGCGGCGGCGCATCCACCCCCGGCATCCCCACCGGACCGGGGGTGACGTCGAGCAAGATCACCCTCGGCGTGCTGACCGATCTCACCGGCGCGTTCGCCGCACTCGGGAAGTCGGTCACGCAGGGCGCCACCCTCTTCTGGCAGGACCAGAACAAGAAGGGCGGCGTGTGCGGCCGCACCGTCGAGCTGCTCACCAAGGACCACGGGTACAACGTCCAGAACGCGGTCGCCCTCTACACCTCGATGCAGCCCCAGGTGCTGGCGTTCCAGGAGCTGCTGGGCTCGCCGATGACCGCGGCGCTGCTCAACAGCATCGCCAGCGACACCGTCCTCACCCAGCCGGTGTCGTGGTCGTCGAAGCTGCTCACCAACCCCTACATCGTCCTCAGCGGCGCCAGCTACGACCTCGAGATGATCGACGGCCTCGACTGGCTGATGAAGAACAAGGGCCTCAAGGCGGGTGACAAGGTCGGTCACATCTACCTCGAGGGCGAGTACGGCGAGGACGGCCTGCTCGGCACCACCACGTACGCGAAGGCCAACAACCTGACCGTCGTCTCCCAGAAGATCCAGCCCACCGACAAGGACATGACCGCCCAGGTCCAGGCGATCAAGGCGGCCGGGGCGAAGTTCATCATGCTGACGAGCACCCCGACCCAGGCGGCGTCCGCGGTCTCCATCGCGGAGGCCCAGGGATTCGACGCCACCTTCCTCGGCAACAACCCGACCTTCGTCCCCACCCTGCTGTCCGGGCCGGCGAAGACCGGGCTGCAGAAGCGCTTCTTCCTGGCGGCCTCGTCCTCGCCGTTCGCCGGCGACGCGCCGGGTGCGAAGACGGTCCGTGACGAGTACCTCGCCGCCTACCCGCAGGACACCCCCAACGCGGGCGTCGATTTCGGGTACGGGCAGGCCGAGATCATGTATGCGGTCCTCAACGCGGCCTGCAACGCCGGGTCGCTGGAGCGGTCGGCGCTGCTGAAGGCGTTCCAGAAGCAGAGCAGCATCGACACCCAGGGCCTGATCGCCCCGCTGGACTACTCGAAGCCCGGTCAGCCGCCGGCCCGCCAGGCCTACGTGCTCCAGCCGGACTCCGCCGCCCAGGGCGGTCTCAAGGTCGTGCAGCCCCTCACCGCCGCTCCGCTGGCGGAGACCTACAAGTGCCCCTGCCTCTGATCGGGCGGGATCACTGACCGGAGGGGGGCGGCGCCGGGCGCCGCCCCCTCACCCGGCGCCAGGGCCTCCGCAGAGGCGGAGATTCCCCGGGCAGGGGGCCACCCCGGAGAGGGGTGGGTTTGGGACGCGCGGCACGTGTGCCGGTCGCCGCTCCAGTTTGCAGCGGAGCGGGGTGCCTGGCGCCAGCAGATTGCAGCCGGCCGGCGCCGCACGCTTGGCCGTCACAGGGGGTGGCGGCCGCGCGTCCCACCAGATAAGACAGCCGTGCCCTGCCGGTTGTTTCAGCTCCGAGTTCTTTCCCTGGAGAGGACCTCCCCGGGCTGCTCAGAGGAGGCCGCGGGACCTCGCGTTGGCCAGGGCCTGGATGCGGCTGGTCGACTGGAGCTTGGAGAGGAGCGACTGGCAATAGCTCCGCACCGTGTTCGGGGCCAGGCCGAGGGCGGTGGCCATCTCCTTGCCCGACATGCCCTCGGCGAGCAGCCGGAGGACCTCGTGCTCGCGCTGGGTCAGGGTGGCGTCGAAGATGTGGGGGTCGGTCGGCGACCCGGCGGCGGTGGCCTGGACCCGGTCGTCGATCACCACCCGGCCGGACCGGATGCGGCGGAGGTCGCTGACCAGGTCGAGCTCGTGGGCGTCCTTGAGGAGCACCCCGGAGACGCCCGCGGAGAGGCAGGAGCGGAGCAGGGCGCCCTCGACGAACGCGGTGAAGATCACCACCTGCGCCGACGGCACCGTGGCCCGGATCCGGCGGCAGAGATCGGCGGAACGGACGTCCGGGAGCCGGAGGTCGAGGAGGATCAGGTCGGGTGCGGTGGCGATCGCGGTCTCGACCGCGTCGCGGGCGGTGGAGGCCTGGCCCACCACCTCGAAGTCGGGCGCGTGGGCGAGCAGGCGCCGGATCCCGGAGATGACGATGGGGTGGTCGTCGACCAGCAGGACCCTAGTACGGGTCGCCATCACCCCGTCCGGTGGGGATGCAGACCCGCAGCGTGGCGCCGCCGTCGTCATTGTTGAAGAGCGACACGTCACCGCCCAGGGCCTGGGCGCGACCGAGGATGGCGGGGAGGCCCCAGCCGCGGCCGTGGTCGGGCGCGACCTCGAGCTCGAAGCGGCGGGGCAGGCCGCGCCCGTCGTCCTGGACCACCAGGGTGACGTGCTCGGCGTCGTACTTCACGGTGATCGCCACCGAGGCGGCGCCGGCGTGGCGCTCGATGTTGTAGAGCCCCTCCCGGACGCTGGAGAGCAGCACCCCCTGCACCGTCGGGCTGAGGGTGCGCGGCGAGCCCAGCACCACCAGCGAGACGGGGATGCCGCTGCGCTGGCTGAAGGGCTCGACCTGCATCTGGAGCACCGACGAGAACGCGCACTCCGCGGAGGCGGGGGCGAGGTCGCGGAGCGCCTCACGCAGCTGCGAGGAGGCGCTCGACGCCTGGCTCTGGATGTCGTCGAGGTCGGCGATGAGGTCGGGGACGTCCTCGGCCACGCGCTCCCGCGCCTTCCGGGCGGAGATGCCGATTCCGAAGAGCAGCGGGCCCAGCGAGTCGTGGAGCTCGCGGCCGATGCGCTGGCGCTCGGCGCTGACCCGCAGCCGGGTCTGCTGCTCGGCGTGGCGGGCGGCGGTGATCAGCGGCCCGACGGTGCGGGCGAATTCGAGCATGTTGGTCTGGGCGCGGTCGCCGATCGTGCCCACCCGGCGGATGCCGGCGTACAGGACGCCGATCACGTCCTCGCCGTCGTCGATGGGCACGCAGGCCAGGCCGCGCAGCCCCTCGGCCGCCACCACCGGGTTGAAGTGGTGGGAGATGGTGTCGTCGTTCTGGTAGTCGGCGACGGTGATCGGCCGGCGCTCCAGCAGGACGCGCCCGCCCAGCCCCTTCCCGGCGGGCACCTTGAGGGTGCGGATGGGTTTGCTGTTGGCCTGGCAGGTGCCGCGCATCGCCAGCAGGCTGGCGTTCTCGGTCACCGCGAGGGAGGTGAAGTCGGTGCCCGCGAGGTTGTGAGCCTCCTGGGCCGCGCGCGCCGCCAGCACCGAACTGTCGAGCAGCCCGCACAGCCGCCGGGTGGCTAGGTGGAGGGCTCGCAGATCCTCCAGGGCCGAGACCGCCGCCTCTTCCGGGCTTCGCCTCATCCTTGCCTCTCATCCGTCTCGCCGGGTCACCGGAGTGACACGTCTCGTTCGGAATAGACAAGTGACGCCGATGGATCTTTCACCGGGGGGCGGACGGGGAGTGAACGGCGGTTTTCCACAGGCCGATGCGGCCAGTCCGGCTCAACGCTCCAGACGCGGCAGCAGTGGGCTGAGAGTGCGCTCCCTGACGCAGCCTGCCCAGACCCCGGCGCCGTAGGCGGCGGCGTCGGCGAGACGCAGCGCACCATAGCTCACGGGGTCGAGGGGCGGCCGCTGCCGCCACCACTCCGCCAGCGGGGGCAGCAGCGCCACGGCGGCGAGGGGGCGGCGGGTCCGCGGCATCAGCAGCGCCGCGGCCAGCGCCGCCGGCCACCAGGCGCGCACCAGCTGCTCGGCGAGGACCCGGGCGGTGGTGCGGTGGCCGGCCATGGTCAGCCGTGACGCCTCCCCCCAGGGGTGGTCGAGGGGTCGCAGCCGGCGCCCCAGCCGGGCCGTCCCCAGCGCTGCCAGCGCCGCCGCGGGCAGCGGCCGCCCGAGCACCAGCAGCCCCCAGCCCAGCGCGGCGGCGGGGGAGAGGCGCACCGCGGCGAGGCGCCCGGGATGGCGGCGGGCGAGGGCCGCGGCCGAGGTGCCGTAGGCGGCCCGCTGCCGCAGCCAGCCGGCGGCGCGGGCGCGGGGCTGGTGGAGGGCGCGCACCGCGGGGTCGTAGCGCGCCACCCAGCCCGCCGCCGCCAGCCGCCAGACGAAGTCGACGTCCTCGCCGACCCGCATCGCCTCGTCGAACCCGCCCAGCGCCCGCGCCGCCTCGCGCCGCACCAGCAGCACCGCGGCGGGCACGTACGGCACCGCCGTGCCCTCCGCCACCGCCGCCTCGAGGGGCCCCATGTCGAGGGGCGAGCGCACCCGCTCGTAGCCTGCCAGCCGGCCCTCGCCGGGGGCCGGGTCGGGGGCGGCGACGCGGGGCGCCACCAGGCCGACGGCGGGGTCGTCGAGGTGGGGGAGGAGGCCGTCGAGCCAGCCGGGCGCGAGCTCGCAGTCGGAGTCGACGAAGGCGACCAGCGGCGCGGTGGTGGCGCGCAGGCCGCGGTTGCGGGCGGCGGCCGGGCCCAGCGACCGGGGGTTGCGGAGCAGCAGCGCGCCGGCGGCGGCGGCGGCGCGGGCGGCGGCCGCGGCGTCCACCGAGCCGTCGTCCACCACCACCAGCTCGGCCACCGGACCGACCCCGGCGAGCGCCCGGGCCAGCCCCACCGGGCGGTCGCGGACGGGGATGACCACGGCCACGCCGGCGCCGCCGCCGGGTCGCCGGGGGGGCCGCGGATGGGCCATCCCCGCGTCGACGAGGTGGCGGGCCAGCCGGGCCGTCCCCCCGCCCGCGGCCACGGCGGCGCCGGCGGCGAGGCGGTCGACGGCGCGGGCGCCGGACTCGGAGAGCCGCAGCAGCCGCGGCGGGCTGCCGCCGATCAGCACCCGACCGCCCTCGAGGCGGCGCAGCCGCGGGTCGAGGGCGACACCGAAGCCCGCGGGGAGCCCCGCGGCGCCGCTCACCGGTCCCACCGCGCCACCGACCGGACCAGGTCGTCGAGCAGGGCGGCGAGCAGCCGCTCACCCTCGGCGGCGCCGGCGCCGGACGGGTCGCCGAGCACGCCGTTGGCCGAGACCCCGGCGACCCCGACCGCCCGCAGCCGGGGCATCAGCTCGGCGAGCGGCCGCGGGTCGCCGGGCAGCGCACGCGACCGGCGCACCAGCGCAGGCCGGAGCGCGAGCATCAGCGACGTCTCGGTGCGCCCGGCGTGGGCGTCGCCGCCGGGCACCGAGGCCATCCACCCCAGCACCCGCCGGCCCTCGGCGCGGAGCCGCAGCACCGCCCCGTCGACCGCCTCGCGGTTGCCGCCGTGCCCGCACACCAGGACGGTGCCGCGGCAGAGGTCGGAGGCGGAGCGCACCAGCTCGACGAGCACCGCCTCCAGCGCCGCCGTCCCCAGCGACAGGGTGCCGGGGAACCCGGCGTGCTCGCCGCTGGCACCGTAGGGGAGGGCGGGGGCGACGAGCACGTCGTCGCGGCGCCGCGCCAGACCGGCGGCGAGCGCGGTGGCGATGCGGGTGTCGGTGTCGAGGGGCAGGTGCGGCCCGTGCTGCTCGGTCGAGCCCAGCGGCACCGCGAGCAGCGGCGCGCCCGACGCCCGCGTCCCCGCCTGCTGCCAGGTGAGCGGGGCGAGCTCGGCGCCGTGTGACGGTCCCATCCCGGGCATCATGCCAAGTCCGACGTTCATGACCGTTTACCGCGGATCGCAGTGGTGAGTAGCATGGACGGCCGCGGCGACTGTGTGGGGCGCTGCGCAACTCCGCGCTCACAGGTCACATTGTGACCTTTCAACCACGCAAGGCCCGGTGTGGGGTTTTTCGGAGGAGGCTGATGAGACACAGCATCGCGATGACGGTCAACGGCGTCCGGCGCGAGGACGCGGTGGAGCCGCGCCTCCTCCTGGTGCACTACCTGCGCGAGGTCGCCGGCCTGACCGGGACGCACGTCGGCTGCGACACCAGCCAGTGCGGCGCGTGCACCGTGCTCGTGGACGGAAGGGCGGTGAAGTCCTGCAGCGTCTTCGCGGTCCAGGCCGAGGGCCGCTCGATCACCACCATCGAGGGGCTGGCCAGCGGGACCGAGCTCCACCCGCTGCAGCAGGCGTTCTGGGACGAGCACGGTCTGCAGTGCGGCTACTGCACCCCGGGCTTCATCATGGCCGCCGCCCACCTGCTCGAGGGGAATCCCTCGCCCAGCGACGACGAGATCAGGAAGGGGCTCGAGGGCAACCTCTGCCGCTGCACCGGCTACGAGAACATCCTCAAGGCGGTGCGCTCGGCGAGCCGGCGGATGGCGGCGACCGAGACCGCGCCGGTGTCGGCCCAGCCCGCCACCGTGGGGAGCTAGGCGATGGCAGTCACCCAGATGATCGGCGCGCACATCCAGCGGCGCGAGGACCCGCGGCTGATCACCGGCCACGGCAACTACATCGACGACATGAAGCTGCCCGGCATGCTCCACATGTCGGTGGTGCGCAGCCCCTACCCGCACGCGCGGATCGTCTCCATCGACACCGCCGAGGCGCTGGCCTCGCCGGGGGTCCGGGCGGTGTACATCGCGAAGGACTTCCAGGCGGTGCTGACCGGGGGCATCCCCGCGGCCCCGGCCTTCGTGCCCGACAAGAAGCAGGTGCCCAACCAGTACCCGATCGCCGACGGCGAGGCGGTGTACCAGGGTGAGCCCGTCGCCGTGGTGCTCGCCGACGACCGCTACCTCGCCGACGACGCCGCCCAGCTGGTGAGCATCGACTACGACCCGCTCCCTGCGGTCATCGACCTCGACAAGGCGATCGAGCCGGGCAGCCCGACGGCGCACACCGGGGCGCCCGACAACATCGCCTGGGAGGCGATCTTCCCGGGCGGCGACATCGAGGCGGCGATGGCCGAGGCGGAGGTGACGCTGTCGCTGCGCATCACCCAGCAGCGGCTCTTCCCCCTGGCGATGGAGGGCCGCGGCTGCGTCGCCGAGTGGGTGCCCTTCAGCAACCGGCTGACGCTGTGGACGTCGACCCAGGTACCCCACTTCCTGCGCCTCTTCATCAGCGGCACGCTCGGCCTCACCGAGGCCCAGATGCGGGTGGTGTCGAACGACGTCGGCGGCGGCTTCGGCGCCAAGCTGCGGCCCTACCCCGAGGAGTACCTGGCCTGCGCCGCCTCCAAGCTGGTGGGCCTGCCGGTGAAGTGGATCGAGACCCGCAGCGAGGGGCTGCAGGCGACCACCCACGGCCGCGGCCAGATCTACGACCTCGAGGTCGGCGCCAGGCGCGACGGCACCCTGCTCGGCCTGCGGATCACCCAGCTGCTCGACGCCGGTGCGTACGTCGGCGTCTTCGGCTCCTTCCAGACCTGCGCCATCCTCCTCGGCGGCGGCTGCTACACCTTCAAGGCGGTGCACGGGCGCAGCCTCGGCATCCTCACCAACCGGGTGTCCACCGACCCCTATCGCGGCGCCGGCCGTCCCGAGGCCACCCACCTGGTGGAGCGGATCGTCGACCTCGTCGCCGGTGAGCTGGGCCTCGACCCGGTCGAGGTGCGGCGGAAGAATTTCATCCAGCCCGAGGACTTCCCCCATCCCAACAACTTCGGGCTCGTCTACGACTCCGGGAACTACCAGGGCACCCTCGACCGCGCCCTCGAGATGGTCGGCTACGACGAGCTGCGCAAGCGCCAGGCAGAGCTGCGCGAGCAGGGCCGCTACCTCGGCATCGGGCTCTCCACCTGGGTGGAGATCTGCGGCCTCGGCCCCAGCTCGGCGACCGCGCCGGCGGCGGGCGTGGCCCTGGTCGAGTCGTCCACGGTGCGGGTGCACCCCACCGGCTCGGTGACGGTGAGCACCGGCACCCACAGCCACGGGCAGGGTCACGAGACCACCTTCTCCCAGATCGTCAGCGACAGCCTCGGAGTGCCCTACGAGTCGATCGACATCAAGCACGGCGACACCGGGGAGAGCCCGTTCGGCTACGGCACCTACGGCTCGCGCAGCCTCGCGGTGGGCGGCATCTCCATCCTCAAGTCGTGCCAGAAGGTGGTCGAGAAGGCGAGGCGGCTGGCCGCCCACATCTTCGAGGCGGCCGAGGAGGACGTGGTCTTCGACCAGGGCCGCTTCTACGTCAAGGGCAGCCCCGACAACGCCAAGGTGCTCGGCGAGCTCGCCTTCGCCTCCTACGGCGCCGGGCTTCCCGAGGGAATGGAGCAGGGGCTGGAGGCGGTCACCTACTTCGATCCACCGAACTTCGTCTGGCCGTTCGGCTGCCACATCTGCGTGGTCGAGGTCGACCCGGAGACCGGCGGCGTCGACCTCCAGCGCTACATCGCGGTCGACGACTGCGGCAACGTCATCAACCCGATGATCGTCGACGGGCAGCTCCACGGGGGCATCGCCCAGGGCATCGCCCAGGCGCTCTTCGAGGAGGTCGTCTACGACGAGGAGAGCGGGCAGCTTCTCACCGGCACCCTGCTCGACTACCTGGTGCCGACGATGGCGGAGATGCCCCGCTACGAGCTCGACCGCACCGTCACCCCCAGCCCGACCAACGAGCTCGGGGTCAAGGGCATCGGCGAGGCGGGCACGATCGCGGCCAGCGCGGCGGTGATCAACGCCGTGGTCGACGCCCTCTCCCCGTTCGGCATCAAGCACGTGGAGATGCCGGCCCGGCCCGATCGGATCTGGTCGCTCATCCAGGAGGCGCGCGCGTGATCCCGGCAGCCTTCGAATACGCAACCGCCACCTCCGTGGACGAGGCGTCGGAGCACCTCCGCAACTACGGCGAGGACGCCAAGGTGCTGGCCGGCGGCCAGAGCCTGATCCCGCTGATGCGGCTGCGGCTGGCGCAGCCGGCGGCGCTCGTCGACATCGGCCGGATCACCGGCCTCGACGGCATCCGCCGCGAGAACGGCACCCTGGTGGTCGGCGCCCTGGTCCGCCACGTCGACATCCCGGCGAGCGAGGTGGTGCGCTCCGCGCTGCCGCTGCTCGCCGACATCGCCACCGACGTCGGCGACAACCAGGTGCGCAACCTGGGCACGGTCGGCGGCGTGATCGCCCACGGTGACGCCGCCGGCGACTACAACGCGCTGGCGCTGATGCTCGACGCGGAGATCGTCACCAACCGGCGCACCCACCGTGCCGCCGACTTCTACAAGGACGTGTTCACCACCGCGCTCGAGCCCGACGAGGTGGTCACCGAGGTGCGCTTCCCGGTCTCGACCGGCGCCCACGCCTACATCAAGTTCCGCCGCCGCCTCTTCGACTGGGCGATCGCCGGGGTTGCCGTGCAGCAGACCGAGTCGGGCTGGCGGATCGGGTACGTGAACCTGGCCAACACCCCGCGGCGGGGAACCGGGGTGGAGGAGGCCCTCACCCAGGGGGCGTCGCACGCCGACGCCGCGGCCGCGTGCGGCGCCGCCATCGATCCGATCGGCGACGGCCGTGCCACCGCCGAGTACAAGCGGGCGCTCGCCGCGGTCATCACCCGGCGCGCCCTGGACACCGCCACGGCCGGCGGCTGATCAAGACCCCATCGACCCCCGGGAGGGTAGTCTGGGGGCGTGTCGACCACGCTGCCAGCCCCTCCCGGGGGCGACCCCCCCTCCATGCCGTCCATCCCCACCAGCGTCGACGAGGTGGTGTCGCGGCTCGCCGAGCAGGCGTATCTCTGCGACCGCCGGCTGGCGACCGCAATCCTGGTGGCGCTCCGCCTCCGCAAGCCGCTCTTCCTCGAGGGCGAGGCGGGGGTGGGCAAGACCGAGCTGGCCCGGGCGATGGCCCGGCTGCTCGGCGCCCGGCTGATCCGGCTGCAGTGCTACGAGGGCATCGACCTCGCCCACGCCGCCTACGAGTGGAACTACGCGCGCCAGCTGCTCCACATCCGGCTGCTCGACTCCGCCGCTTCGGAGGACGGCCGCGCCACCGCCGAGCGCGACCTCTTCAGCGACGAGTACCTGCTCCGCCGCCCCCTCCTCGACGCCATCGACAACACCGACAGCGTGCCGCCGGTGCTGCTCATCGACGAGATCGACCGCTCCGACGAGGAGTTCGAGGCCTTCCTGCTCGAGCTGCTCGCCGATTTCGCGATCAGCATTCCCGAGCTGGGCACGGTGCGCGCGGAGCGGCCTCCCCTGGTGGTGCTCACCGGCAACCGCACCCGCGAGGTCCACGACGCGCTGAAGCGGCGCTGCCTCTACCACTGGATCGACTACCCCGAGCTGGAGCGCGAGGTGGCCATCGTCCGGGCACGCGCGCCCGAGGTCTCCGAGCGGCTCGCCCGCCGGGTGGCGGGGCTGGTGCAGGGGATGCGCGGCATGGACCTGTACAAGCTCCCCGGGGTCGCCGAGACCGTCGACTGGGCGCGTTCGCTGGCGGCCATCGGCTCCGACGGGTCCGACGCCGAGGCGGTGGAGTCGACGATGGGCGCGGCGGTGAAGTACCAGGAGGACCTGGAGACGGTGCGCCAGGCCATCCCCGACCTGATGCGTGATCGCTCCGCCTGACCCGGAGCGCCGGGGCGACCTGGTGGTGCGGCTGGCCGGCTTCGGCGAGCTGCTCCGCGACGCCGGCCTGCGGGTCGGGCCCGACCGCACCATCGACGGCGTGGCCGCGCTCGGCGTGGTCGACGTCGGCGACCTCGACCAGATGCGCGACGCGCTGCGGGCCGTGTACGTCTGCCGGCGCGAGGAGATCAACGTCTTCGACGCCGCCTTCGACCTCTTCTGGGCGCGCCCGGAGACCTCGATCGGGGCGGGGGCGATCCCGATGCGCAGCCGTCCCCTGCCGATCGATCCCGAGAAGGCGCGCGCCTGGCTGGCGCGGCTGGGGCTGCCCGAGTCGCAGATCCCCCGCGAGCAGGAGACCACCCCGCGGGTGGCGAGCAGCTCCGGGTACAGCGCCGAGGAGCTGCTCCGCTCCCGCGACTTCGGCGACCTGACCTGGGAGGAGACCCAGCAGGTGCGCCGGCTGCTGCGGCAGGCGCCCTGGCGGCTGGCGGAGCGGCGCACCCGGCGCTGGCAGCCGGGTCGCCGGGGACCGGTCGAGATGCGCCGCACCCTGCGCCGCGCCGCCCGCAGCGGCGGCGACGCGGTCGCCCTGGAGCGGGCCCGCCGGCGGATCCGGCGCCGGCCGCTGGTCATCCTCTGCGACGTCAGCGGCTCGATGGAGCGCTACTCCCGGGCCCTGCTCATCTTCGCCCACGCCATCGCCCGCCGGGAGCGCGTCGACACCTTCGTGTTCTCCACCCGGCTGAGCCGCATCACCCACCTGCTTCGCCGCCGCGACATCGACGACGCCCTCACCGACACCGCCGAGCAGGTGCACGACATCGGCGGCGGCACCCGCATCGGCGAGTCGCTGCGCAGCTTCAACCGGCGCTACGCCCGCCGGGTGCTGGGCCACGGTGCGGTGGTGCTGATCATCAGCGACGGCTGGGACCGCGGCGACGTCGCCGTCCTCGGCAAGGAGATGGCACGGCTGTCGCGCAGCTGCCACCGGCTGATCTGGCTCAACCCGCTGCTCGGCTCCGATGTCTACGCGCCCGAGGCTCGCGGGATGGTCGCGGCGCTGCCCCACTGCGACGACTTCCTCGCCGCCCACAACGTCGACGCCCTCGACGAGCTGGGCCGCCGCCTCGCCGACCTGCCCCGGCGCCGCCTGAAGCGCTGACCGTCAGGGGCGGGCGCGCATCCTCAGCAGCACCGCCACCACCAGGGCGGCGGCGGCCGCGCCCCCCGCCGAGGCCAGCGCCAGGGGCCGGTCGCGGGCGATCGAGAGGGCCCGGTCGACCGGGCCGGGCGGGGGCTCGTCGGGCAGGGTGGAGAGGATCGTCGTGGGCAGCGACAGCGGCGGCTCGGTGAGGCGGGCGCCGATGCAGGCGGCCATCTGCCCGAGCAGGCTGCGCGAGACCTCCTCGACCATGCCGTGGCCGAACAGGGCCGCCCTGCCGACCACGGTGAGGTCGGTGACCATCGTCACCTCGGCGCCCCCGTCACGCTCGCCGACGGTCACGGTGATCACCGCCCGGGCGGAGCCCGCGCCGCCGGCCTCACGCCCCTCGGCCTCGAGGACGGCGGTGCGGGCGGGGTCGTCGCGGGAGACCACGTGGCCGGTGCCCTGGTAGGCGACGCTGACCGCGCCCACCCGTACCCGCACCCGCCCGTGGAAGGTGTCGGCGTCGACGATCTGGGACAGCTCGGCGCCGGGCACGCAGCCGAGCACGCTGTTCACGTCGAGCAGGAAGTCGAACACGCGGTCGGCGGGGGCGTCGACGGCGAAGGTGTTCTGGATGTGCACTCTGGCTCCCCTAGGCTGCGGGTTCCGCCTGCATTGTGCTCGACCGCCGCCGCCGCCGCCGCGCATCATTGGGGGGATGCGGACCGCAGGAGTGGTGCTCGCCGCCGGGGCGTCGCGACGGATGGGACGTCCGAAGCAGCTGCTGCCGCTGGGCGGGACCACGCTGCTGGGGACCGTGCTCGCCGCCGCCCGAGGCGCCCGCCTCGACGAGGTCGTCCTCGTGCTCGGCGCCGAGGCGGGGAGCATCGGCGCCGCCCTCGACACCCGGGGGGTGCGGGTGGTGATCGCCGCCGATCACGCCGAGGGCATGGGCGCATCGCTGCGCACCGGGGTGGCCGCGCTCGGCCCCGAGGTCGAGCGGGTCGCCATCCTCCTCGGCGACCAGCCCCGGGTCGGCCCGGCGCTGGTCGACGCGGTGCTCGAGCACCACCGGCGCAGCGGTCTGCCCGCGGCGGCGGTCAGCTCCGGGGGCGTGCTCCAGCCGCCGGTGGTCGCCGACCGGCGGCTCTGGCCGCAGCTGCTCGGCGCCCGCGGCGACAGCGGGCTGCGTGCGCTGCTGCGCGCCGCTCCGGGCATGGTCGCTACCCTGTCCGTCGACGGCGCGGCGATCGACGTCGACACCCCCGACGACTACCGGCGCCTGATCGGCGAGCCGGTCTCCGAGGTTCGATAGAGACATGCGCGAGCTGCTGACGACCCTGGACGAGTGGGCCGCCGCCGACCCCGAGGTGGCGATCGCGACGGTGGTGCGGACCACCGGCTCGACCCCCCGGCCGGTGGGGGCGCGGATGGCGGTGAGCCGCGACGGCCGCATGGCCGGCTCGGTGAGCGGTGGCTGCCTCGAGGGTGCGGTTGTGGAGGAGGCGCTCGCGACCCTGGAGGGACGAGCCCGGCCCCGGGTGCTCCACTACGGCATCAGCGACGAGCTCGGCTGGGAGGTGGGGCTCGCCTGCGGCGGCAGCGTCGACGTCCTCCTCCACACCCTGCGGTGGGACGCCGCCGACCCGGCGCAGGCGGCGCTGCGCGCCGCGCTGGAGGCCAGGCGGGCGGCGGCGGTGCTCACCGTCCTCGAGGGCGACCACGCGGGGAGCACCGCGGTGGTCGGCGAGGAGGGGGGGCTCGCCGGCAGCCTCGGCACCGCCGCCCTCGACGCCGCCGCCGCCGGCGCCGCCGCGGGCCGGCTGGACAGCGGGCAGCCGGGCGTCGAGGAGGTCGACGGCGTGCCGGTGTACGTCGAGCCCCACGTCCCCGCCCCGGTGCTCGCGGTGGTCGGCGCCGTCCACATCGGCATCGCCCTGGTGGGGCTCGCCACGGCGCTCGGGTACCGGGTCGTGGTCATCGACCCACGCACCGCGTTCCTCACCGAGGAGCGGCTGGGGGAGGCGGACGAGCTGATCGCGCGCTGGCCCGACGACGCCCTCCCCGGGCTGGGCCTCGGCCCCCGCGACGCCGCCGTCTGCCTCAGCCACGACGCCAAGTTCGACGAGCCCACCCTCGACTGCCTGCTGCGCAGCCCGGTCGGCTACATCGGCGCCATCGGCAGCCGCACCACCCACGGCAAGCGGGTGGCGCGGCTGCGCGAGTCGGGGTTCACCGACGCCGACATCGCCCGGGTGCACAGCCCGGTGGGGCTCGACATCGGCGCCCGCACCCCGGAGGAGATCGCGCTCGCCATCCTCGCCGAGGTGGTCGCGGTGCGCCGTGGCCGGCGCGGCGGCTCGCTCGCGGCCGTCACCCCGGCGGCGGCGGCGGGAGGCCGCTGATGCGTCTCGAGCTGCTCAGCACCGCCGAGGTGGCCCAGGCCCCCTCGCGCTGGGTGGGCGCCATCCTCTGCCGCGACGTGCTCGGCAGCGACGGCCGGCCGGTGCGGCTGAAGGGGCACCGGCTGGAGCGCGCCGATGCCCTCGCCCTCGAGGCCTCCGGCGAGGACGAGCTGCACCTCCTCTGGCTCGACCCCGGCGACGTCGACGAGGACACCGCCGCGGTGCGCCTCGCCGTCGCCGTCGCCGGCGAGGGGGTGCGCGCCGGCCGCCCGGTGGAGTCGCAGGTGCGACTCTCCGCCGAGCACCGCGGCCTGCTCCGGGTCGACGCGGCGGCGCTGGACGCGATGAACGCCATCGTCGACGTCACCGTGTTCGCCCTCCCCGACGGCATCCCCATCGACGCCGGCCGCGCCGTCGCCGGAGTGAAGATCACCCCGCTCGGGGTCGCCGAGGGGGTGCTCGCCGGCGCCGAGCGGCAGGCCGCCGCGGGGGTGCACGCCGGGCGGGTGATGACGGTGCGCCGCTTCCTCCCCCTCACCGTGGCCGCGGTGGTGCGCGAGCGGCTCGACGCCACCTCGAGGGCGCGCTTCGAGACCTCGCTGCGGGCCAAGGTGGCCTGGTTCGGCGGCCGCGCCGGTGAGGTCGTCTACGCGGCCGGCGACCGCGCCGCCACCCGCGACGCCCTCCTCGGGGCGGTCCAGGGCGCCGACATCGTGCTCGCCGTGGGAGTGGCCTCCACCGACCCGCTCGACGTCACCTGGCAGGCGGCGCTCGACGCCGGGGCGGTGGAGGTGCGGCGCGGCCTGCCGGTGCACCCCGGCAGCAGCTACTGGATCGCCACCCTCGAGGGACGGCCGGTGATCGGCGTCGCCTCCTGCGGGATGTTCAGCCGCCGCACCGCCCTCGACCTGCTGCTCACCCGCCTCTTCGCCGGCGAGGAGCTCGACCCCGGGTACCTCGCCGGGCTCGGCCACGGCGGCCTGCTGGCGCCGCAGATGTCGTGGCGGTTCCCCAGCTACTCGGAGACCTCCGCGGCGGAGGAGTAGGGCCTGCGGCTCTCTAGCCGGCCCGCTGGAGGACCACTGCGCCGAGGCCGGTGAGGAGCACCATCAGCGCAGCCAGGGCGAGCAGCGCGGCGCTGCTGCGCACGGTGGCCAGCCACCGCTTCCGTGTCGTTGTCGCGCTCATGCCGTCCACCTCCGCCGTCGATGGGAATGCGGGTCATTCTGGGGGGCGGTCCCCGGGTCGCAGAAGCCCCCGGCCACGGACAGTTCACACCCGGCGTGGTGAGGCCGGCCTCACCCCGCGGTGACACCACACGGGAGGTGTGACGGGTGGGTAGGATCGATCCATGAAAGGCGACCGGGTCGAGGTGGTGATCGACACCGGCGACGGGGTGCGGACGTACGAGATCGACGCCACCCGCGCCGGCCGGAAGGTCGAGGTGAGCACGGTCCGCGGCGTCGTCGAGGTCGCCGAGGTCACCCGCACCGGGAAGCCGGTCCGGACCGGGCGGTTCATGCAGACCCGGGTGGTCGCGCTCGTCGAGCATCCTGCCTCGGACGGGGCCCCCGAGGAGGCGGCCGTGGCGCCCCGGCGGCGCCGCAGGCAGGGCGAGAGCATCGCCCAGGAGCGGCTCCTCTAGGGTCGGCCGGGCTTGGCGCGTAGGTGCGACTGGCTCAGGTGGCGCGTCTGGCGTATCCTGCCCTCTGACCGGGAGGACGAGGATGGGGCCAGAGAGGGCGGTGGGACCGGTGCCGATCACCGACGGGATGGTGGGCGGAGCGCTCGACGTGGTGCTCGTGGGGCCGACGATGTACACGGGCCCCACGTCGTTCATCGACGTCACCCGGCTGCTGCGGACGGTCTCGGACGATGGGCTGACCGGGTATGTGCGCGTCCACGGCCCCGACTACGGCGCCCTGGTGCTGCTCGTCGCCGGCCGGATCGTGGCCGCCCGGTACGACGACGACCCGCTGGGGGCGGTCAGCGATCTCCGGGGGGCGCTGCGCTGCCTGGACCGGCGCTCCTCGTTCGGCGATGGGCGGGTGACGGTGGTGGGGCTGGAGTCGGATCGTGCCGAGGCGGCCACCGAGATGCTGGCGGGGTCGACGTTGGTGAGCGGGCTGCTGGGGCGGTTCGCCGACCTGGACGGGCTGATCGACTATCTCGGGGAGATCGCCGCCGACGCGACGCTGGTGGTGCATTGTGCTGCGGGGACCGCGGTGGTGCTGTTCACCGGGGGGCGGGTGCGGTGCACGTTCCTCGGGGGGCGGGCGGTGCTGGGCCGGGTGCCCATCGCGGTGCGGGCGCTGGCGAGGGACGCCTCGGCTCGGATCGAGGTGGCGGTGGATGAGCATTGGGTGCCGGGGCGGCCGCCGGCGAAGGTGCCCCGGTTGGTGTTGCAGGGGCGGGGGGCTTCGCGGCGGCGCACTTCTCGTAGCGCTGCGGGTGGGGGGGCGGCCTAGGTGTAAGCCCCCGGGACGTTGGTGACACGGAAGGAGCCCACTTCAAGCAAGGTGAGAGTGCTACCGACCCACCTGCCGAAGGGGCTCCCGGATGCATTCTCACGCGAACGCCCACCTGACCCCACGGGGTCGAGCCAAGGTCTTCAAGGCGGTGGAGGCGGGGATGACCGTCTCCGCCGCCTGCCTGGCCTTCCAGGTATCGCGCCGCTGGTATTACCGGTGGCTGCCGCGATGGCGGGCTGACGGCCGGCACGGCCTGGTCGACCGCAGCAGCCGTCCTCGGCGGTCGCCGCAGGTGCTCTCGCGCGGGCAGGAGGAGCAGGTGGTGCTCATGCGCCGAGCTCTCGGCTGGGGGCCCGATCGGATCGCCGCCCTGAGCGGCATCGCGCGCACCACGGTCTGGCGAGTGATCGTGCGGCGCGGCTTGGTGGCGGCCAAGCCGGTGCGGCCAGAGGTGGTCCGCTACGAGTACGCCCAGGCCGGGGACATGGTCCACATCGACACCAAGAAGCTCGGCAGGATCGTTGGTGGCCCGGGACACCGCGCCCACGGCGACCGACGGACACGCTCCCGTGGCGTGGGCT
Organism: Candidatus Dormiibacterota bacterium; assembly: GCA_036495095.1. Lineage (NCBI taxonomy): Bacteria > Bacillati > Candidatus Dormiibacterota > Candidatus Dormiibacterota bacterium. The sequence continues at coordinate 76,837 of DASXNK010000031.1, forward strand.
GGGAGGTTCTCCACGTGGCGGTCGACGACGCCACGCGCCTGGTCTACTGCGAGGTCCTGGAGGACGAGCGCGGGCGCACGGCTGCCCTCTTCCTCGTCCGCGCGGTGCGCTGGTTCCGCGAGCGAGGCATCACCGTCGACAGGCTGCTCACCGACAACGGCTCCCCCTACCGGTCCAAGGCGTGGCGACGAGTGTGCCGAGCGGCCGGGCTGCGCCACCGCTTCACCCGCCCATACCGCCCACAAACCAACGGCAAGGCCGAGCGCTGGATCCGCTCCGCGCTCTCTGAGTGCCTCTACCTCGAGGTCTTCAGCACCGGCGCCGAGCGCCAGGCGCGGCTGCAGGGCTGGGTCGACTGGTACAACCAGCACCGGCCTCACCGAGCCCTCGGTGGGCTCCCTCCAGCTCGGCGCCTGGGTCAGCTCAGGGCCGCGTGAGTGTCACCAACCTCGCGGAAGACTTCACCTAGGGGTCTCCGCCCTTGCTCGGCGCGGATTTCGGGCGGTTTGGGTTTGGCGTTGCGCTGCGCGTATTTGGGTCTGGCCAGGGGGGAGGGGAATACGGCGGCTTTGCGTTTGCAGTGCTGGCGGTTTGCGCGGGGCGGGCGTTTGCTTGCCATACGAACGTCTGTTTGCTATCATTGCTTTGTGATGAGCGCAATGCCCGACAGTCACTCCGAGCCTTCCAGCCTGGCGCCCGAGTGTGAGATGCACGATCTCTCGGTGCGGATGCATGCCGATTCGGCGCGGATGGCGGAACTGGTCTGTGCATTCGCGGACGGCGGGGAGTGGCGCCGGGCGGGAGTGCGCAGCTGCGCCGACTGGGTGATGGCGAACCTGGGGTT